>DASUFX010000223.1:0-4589 GCA_036274355.1 Kofleriaceae bacterium
GAAGATTTCGCGGACGCGTGCACGGCAGCCGGCATCACGTTCATCGGTCCGAGCGCCGACTCGATGCGCAAGATGGGGAGCAAGACCGAAGCGCGAAAGACCGTGATGGCCGCGGGCACGCCCGTCGTTCCGGGCGACAACGGACCGACCGGCGACGGCTTTCCGAGCGCGGAGGTCGCGCTGCCTGCCGCGAAGAAGATCGGCTTTCCAGTTCTCATCAAGGCAGCGGCAGGTGGCGGCGGTAAGGGCATGCGTCTCGTCGCGAACGAGCACGACTTCCCCGGTGCGTTCGACGGCGCGGTTCGCGAAGCGACCGCCGCATTCGGCGATGGCACTGTCTATCTCGAGAAAGCGATCGAACGTCCGCGCCACATCGAGATCCAGGTGTTCGGCGACGCGCACGGCAACCTCGTCTATCTCGGCGAGCGCGACTGCTCGATCCAGCGCCGTCACCAGAAGGTGATCGAAGAAGCGCCGTCGCCGGTCGTCACCGCGGACCTGCGCAAGCGCATGGGCGAAGCCGCGGTCGCCGCCGCGCGCGCGGTGAAGTACCTCGGCGCCGGCACGTGCGAGTTCCTGCTCGGTGCCGACGGCGGCTTCTACTTCCTCGAGATGAACACGCGCCTGCAGGTCGAGCACCCGGTCACCGAGATGATCTACGGCGTCGATCTTGTCGCGTGGCAGCTCGAGGTCGCCGAAGGCAAGCCGCTACCGATGACGCAGGCCGAGCTCGACGCGCGCCGCCGCGGTCACGCGATCGAGTGCCGCATCTATGCCGAGGATCCGGTGAAGTTCTTGCCGTCGCCGGGCCGCATCACGCACCTGCGCGTGCCCGATGGCCCGTACGTCCGCAACGACAGCGGCTGCTACGAGGGCGCCGAAATCCCGGTGCACTACGATCCGATGATCTCGAAGCTCGTCGTGTGGGGCGAAGATCGCAAGGCAGCACTCGCGCGCATGCGCCGCGCGCTCGACGAGTACGCAGTGCGCGGCATCGAGACAAACCTCGCGTTTCACCGCCGGTGCCTCCGCCACGCTGCGTTCATCGCCGGCGATTACGACACCGGCTTCATCGCACGCAACGCAGCCGAGCTCGCGCCCAAGGCCGACGAGGCCGAGCTCGACGCGGCGATCATCGCTGCGGCGCTCGAAGCGCACACGCAGTCACACGCGACGCAGAAGCCGACGACGTCCGCGAACGGTAAAGCGGTCGCGCACGGTGCCACCACCGAGATCTCCGGCTGGCGCCAGCAGCTGCGATGAGCGTGACCTGCGCGTTCTGCGAGGACGCGGCCACGAACAACTGTCGCCGCTGCGAGGGCCCGTTGTGCGGGATGCACAAGCCGTGGAAGCCCGAGCTCGCATGCATCACGTGCGAGGAGGAGTGGGAGCGCGGCCGCACGAAACGAACGCTGATCCTGTTCCCGATCACGCTCGCCGCGCTCGGCGTCGGGATGGGGCTCGACGGCCTGTTCGTTTGGGCGACCGAACATTTCTCGGTCGCGCCGGGCGGCTGGGGCTTCGTCCTGCTGTTCTTTGCGGTGCCGATCATGATCGCGATCGGCGTGGTTCGCTGGGTCACCAAGCAGACGTTTCGCCGGCGGTTCTTCGCGCACAAGCCTCGGCGTGTACCGCGCGCCGAAGTGGTGAAGTGACCGTCGCCCGCGCGGTGGAACTTCGACGCAGACCCAGCTCGACCTCCGACGCTGAATCGCGCACCGCCGCGAAATCGCCTGCTGTGTGGGCTGGTCTGCGAGTTGCTGTTGTCGAGCGACATGTCTCGACTGCTTACCGTGCTGTTGTTTGCCACCGTCACCACCGCTGCTTGTACGTCGACGCCATCGGGCGCCGCGTGCCCCGACAATCCGACCGACGTTCCGACGTACGACAACTTTGGCCGCGAGTTCATGGAGACGTATTGCACCGGGTGTCACTCGGCGAAGTCGCCGGATCGCCATGGCGCGCCCGGCGATCAGAACTACGACACCGAAGCGGACATCAAGACGCACGCCGCCGCGATCGATGCGGAGGCCGCGGCCGGCCCGAACGCGACGAACACCGCGATGCCCGAGATCGCCGGCACGGTGCACGCGGCGCCGACCCAAGCCGAGCGCGAGATGCTCGGCAAGTTCCTCGCGTGCGAGCAGAAATAAGTCATGGCGCACCTAGTCGATCGGGGTGGCGCAAGGGAGATCTTGCCGCCCCCGACGACGAATCGACGGCCGGCCGATCGCGCGGGTCTCTGATTTTCCTAGGCGATCTCGACCTATTGTTTTTCGTCATAGCGATCAGGTAGAAACCGTCTGGCGCACTTCATGTCACCGCGCCACGAGGATTCTCATGGCGCAGCAGACGAAGTTCGTGTTCGTAACCGGCGGTGTTGTTAGCTCGCTCGGCAAGGGCATGGTCTCGGCGACGATCGGTGCGCTGATGGAGAACCGCGGCCTCAAGGTCGCGAACATGAAGCTGGACCCGTACATCAACGTGGATCCAGGCACGATGAACCCGACGCAACACGGCGAGGTCTACGTCACCGATGACGGTGCCGAGACCGACCTCGACCTCGGACACTACGAGCGCTTCGTCTCCACGAAGATGTCGCGGCTCAACAACATCACGACCGGTCAGATCTACTCGAGCGTGATCGGCAAGGAGCGCCGCGGCGAGTACCTCGGTTCGACCGTTCAGGTCATTCCGCACATCACGGACGAGATCAAGAGCCGGATCCTGCGCTGTGCCGAAGGCCTCGATGTTCTGGTCGTCGAAGTCGGTGGCACGGTCGGCGACATCGAATCGCTGCCCTTCCTCGAAGCGGTTCGTCAGCTGCGCGTCGAGCTCGGCTTGCAGAACTCGGTCAGCGTCCACCTCACGCTCGTGCCGCACATTCGCGCGGCCGGCGAGTTCAAGACCAAGCCGACCCAGCACTCGGTCCAGAAGCTGCGCGAGATCGGCATCCAGTGTGACGTGCTCATCGTGCGCTGCGAGCAGAAGCTCGACGAGAGCGTGATCAAGAAGATGGCGATGTTCTGCAACGTCGCCGCCGACAGCGTGTTCCAGTCGATCGACGTCGACACCGTCTACCGGCTGCCGATCGCGCTGAGCGAGCAGGGCCTCGATCAGAAGCTCGCCGCGATCTTGAACATCTGGTCGCGCGCGTCACGGCTCAGCGCGTGGGAAGAGGTCGTCAAGCGCGTCACCGAGCCCAAGCGCAAGGTGACGGTCGGCTTCATCGGCAAGTACGTATCGCTCGTCGAGGCGTACAAGTCGCTCAACGAAGCGCTGCTCCACGGCGGCATTGCGAACGACTGCCGCGTCGAGATCAAGCACATCGACAGCGAGGACCTCGAGCGCACCGGGACGGCGAGCCTCGCCGAGTACGACGGCATCCTCGTCGCGCCTGGCTTCGGTGCGCGCGGTACCGAAGGCAAGATTGCGGCGGTGCGCTACGCGCGCGAGAAGCAGGTCCCGTACTTCGGCATCTGCTTCGGCATGCAGATGGCCTGCATCGAGTACGCGCGCCACGTGTGCGGGCTCGACAAGGCAAACTCGAGCGAGGTCGACCCGTCGACTCCGCATCCCGTCGTCGATCTCATGCCCGATCAGCGCGGCGTCACCGACAAGGGCGCGACGATGCGCCTCGGCGCGTACCCGTGCGTGCTCAAGGCCGGCACGCGCGCGGCCGACGCCTACGGCTCGACCGAGATCAGCGAGCGCCACCGCCATCGCTGGGAGATCAACAACAACTATCGCGACACCCTCGAGCGCCACGGCATGGTGCTGTCCGGTCTGTCGCCGGACGGGCGGCTAGTCGAGATGATCGAGCTGCCCCAGCACCCGTACTTCGTTGCCTGCCAGTTCCACCCCGAGTTCAAGTCGCGCCCGAGCGCACCGCACCCGCTGTTCGCGCGCTTCATCAAGGCGTCGGTCGAGCATCAAGCCAAGCGCCGCTGATCGCAGAACCTGGTCTGCCCCCATTTCGCGTCGCTGATCAGGCTTCGGCTGAGAACCGGGGTCTGACCCATCTGGTTTCGTCCGCCACGCGGACGCAATCGCTGCTGCAAAGGCTGCAGTGGGCGGTCCGGCACGGCCTCGATCCGGGTGCACAGGGGCGTTTGTGGCGGCTTCGCTCGATCGCAGCTCCAAAAATCGATCCACTTTGTGCTTGACGGTGAGGGGTCGGTTAGGGTCCGAGCAAGAGCCGGGCCATCACCCTTTACAGCCCCCTTGTTTCACCGTACGCTTGGAGTAATTCAATCGTCGTACCAGGTGATGGCCAGCAGGGCGTTTACTTTAACTAGCTGAGCTCCAAGGAGAATCTCGATGGGCATGGAGATGCGCCAGGAATTGAAGCTGTCGCAGCAGCTGGTGATGACACCGCAGCTGCAACAGGCGATCCGGCTTCTTCAGCTGAGCCGCATGGAGCTGGCCGACCTCGTGCATGAGGAGATGCTCGAGAACCCCATCCTCGACGACGAGATGGATCTCGATAACGAGCGCAGCCGCGAGCGCGACGAGATGGGTGGGGACGAGCAAGCGCTCCACCAGCTCGAATCTGCTGGTTCGACCGAGACGCCGGTCGAAGGGTCGGT
>DASUFX010000224.1:0-4794 GCA_036274355.1 Kofleriaceae bacterium
GTGTACTCCGCGCTCGACGGCTGCATGCCCTTGAGGCGATCGAGCTGCTTCTTGGCAACCTTCTCGGCCTCCTCGGGCATCTTCGCCTTCGTGATCTTCTCGGAGAACTCGTCGAGATCTCCGCCGCCGTCATCGAGCTCACCGAGCTCTTCCTTGATCGCCTTGAGCTGTTGGCGCAGCACGTACTCGCGCTGGTTGCGCCCCATCTCCTCTTGCACCTGCGTGTTGATGCGCTCGCGAACCTTGAGCACTTCGAGCTGGCGCGACAGGAACTGGAGCACCTTGCGGGTGCGCGTCTTGAGATCGAACGTCTCGAGGACGTCCTGCTTCTCGCCGACCTCGAGCTCGAGGTGGCTCGTGATCAGATCGGCGAGGTGACCCGCTTCGGTCACGCTGTCGACGAGCGCGCCGGCTTCCTTCGGCAGCTCCGGCATGAGCTTCACGACGCGCTTCGCGATGTCCTTCAGGTTCATCACGAGTGCATCGAGCTCGACATCGCTCGACGTCGGATCCGGAACGCTACGTACTTTTGCAGACAAGAACGGCTCGGCACCGTCGAACGTCGACACTTCGAAGCGCGAGACGCCCTGCAAGATGACGGAGAAGTTGTCCTTCGCGAGCTTGATGACCTTCAGAATCCGCGCAGCGCAGCCGACCATGTAGAGGTCGCCGGCGCCGGGATCTTCGGTGCGCGCGTCTTTCTGCGTGAGGATGCCGATGACCGGCCGCTCCTTCGCGATCGCATCCTCTACGAGACGTACCGACTTTCGCCGGCCGACATCGATCGGGATTATGGCCCCCGGAAACAGCACGGAGTTGCGCAGCGGGAGAATGGGGAGCGTGTCCGGAATCTCCACCGGTTGCTCTCCCCCTGCCTTGGCCTTCGTCATGGTCGAAACCTAGCTAGCTGGATCCAGGAGCGTCAAGGCGACCGGAGGTTATTGGCGCCTAAACGATTGGCTAGCGATACGGTCCAGATTCTGGCGTTTCGCCGTCGAGGATCGTGATCTGCCCCTTGACCTCACGGAGACGTCCAGGGTCTTTCACGTACCACTCGACCAGGCCGCAAGCTGTGCACACGAACGCCTCCAGCTCACCGACGAGCCTGTCGGACCACCAACTTGGCTGGGCGAGCGCCATCACCTTGCGCGAGTCACCGTCACCGCGATCCAGCACTTGCTTCGCGTGCGCGAGCCGGGCGTTTCCGCACGCTGGACAGCGCAGCCGAGCCCGCATGGTCGGCGCCTGATGTAGGCGTGCGCTGTCGAGTTGCGCACGGAGCTGGCCTACCTCGGCGCGGAGCTCCGCAAGCTCCCGTAGAAGAGTGTCGTCCGCCATCGCGGCGCAGCATCACACGCCGTCCGACGAGCCGTGGCGCAAACCAGCTTGTTACTTCGCCTGATCGCACGCGGTGACGTCGTCGCGTGACTTCGCGGCGAGCAGACAGCTGACCAGTTTCGGCGTTGCCTTCGCGACGCAGTCGGGGATGCCCGATTCGGTGCCGCTGCGCGCCTGACCATGGCGCTGCATGAGCCACGTCTTGCCTTCGGGCGTGTCGAGAAACGCTTTGAACGTTTCCTTCGTCACCGTCGGTGGAACACCGGTCTCGCCGGGCTGGCTCGTGACCGCTTCCCAGAGCTCGTCGGGGTGCGCCGCGTAGTGATCGATGATGAGGTCGGCGATGTGGTCAGCCACCTTCGCGCACTGCTCGCGGGTGACCTTCTCTTGCTTGTTGCCACAACTGACGCAGAGAACGAGCACGATCCACAACGCGAAGCCGAAGCGCATCCTGCCGACCTTACACCGAAACTTCGTGCTTGACTCGAACACATGATTGGTCTTACCAATTGGTCATACCGAAATCCTCCGAGGCCGCAACCATGTCGCCGATTCCCAAAGCCGATCCGAACGCCACCACCGCCATCGATCAAGTGTTCGAGAAACTGCTCTCGGACATTGTCAGTGGCGTCCACCCTGCCGGATCGCGCTTGCCCGCGGAGCGCGAGCTCTCGCGACAACTCGGTGCATCGCGGCCCACGCTACGTGAAGCGCTCAGGAGACTCGGAGAGTGGAGCCTCGTCGAGCCGCGTCGCGGTTCGGGCGTGGTGGTGCGTCCGTATCGCGACTGGTCGATCGAAGTGCTCGCGGCGTACTTGCGGTACGGCAAACCCGAGCAAGGCCAACCGACGGTCGGCCGCATTCTGATCGACATGCTCGGCATGCGCCGCGCGGTCGTGCTCGAGGTCATCAAGCTGACCGCGGCGCGCGTTCCGAAGGGCGGCACCGCTGGTGCTCGCGCCGCGATGGCGCGCGCGTGGTCGCTGCGCTCGACGCCCGCGTTTGCCCGCGAGGATTTCGAGGTGATGCGACAGATGGCCGAAGCCGCGCGGTTCACGCCCGGCGTGTGGCTGCTCAATCGGATCGCGAAGCTGTGGGCCGACGCCGCCGGCGAGGTCGCATTCGCGGTCGGTCTGCCCGAGGACTACATCCCCGTGTACACCAAGTTTTTCGATCTCGTCGAAGCGGGCAGCGCTGACGAGGCGTGCAAGCACATGGCGGAGTACTTCGAGCGCCACGACGCGACGATCACCAAGGCGCTGGCGGTGCTCGGATGAACGCCGCGTCGAAGCGCGTGCTGCATTCGCTCGTGCCGGTGATCTGCCCGCCCGACGCGGAGCCGCTCGCCGACGCGATCGTCGAGCACATGGAGCTCACGCTCGCCGCGTCGGGCCCGATGATCGGCAAAGCATTCGACGCCGGCCTGCTCGCGTACGATCTCGGCGCGGTCGCGCGCTACGGTCGTCGCGCGCATGCGCTGACCGGCGATCGCGCCGAGCGCTACTACCAGTACTGGGAGAACACGCAGTTCGGGCGCGCGATCAATCAGATCATGAGCCTCGCCTGCTACGAGCAGCCCGAGATGATGCGCGCGGTCGGCTTCGAGCCCGAGCCGTGGATCGCAGAAGTCACGAAGAAGCGGCTCACGGTGTACGCCGACGACGTGCGCAAGCAAGACGCGCAGATCCTCGCGCCCGATCCGCTGCGCCCGCTCCGCAAGAAAGAGGTGGCGTGATGGCCGTCGCTCGCCCTGCCCTGCACGAAGGTGCGCGCCCCGCGGGCGTGTTCACGCGCCACGACATCCACGGCGACACCGTGCTCGATGCCGACATCGTCATCATCGGCTCTGGCGCCGGTGGCGCGACGATGGCCGCCGAGCTCGCCGAGGCTGGTTTCGAGGTGATCGTTCTCGAAGAAGGTTCCTACTACGCGACGCGCGACTTCACCGCGAACAGCTCGGGGATGATTCGTCAGCTGTATCGCGATGGCGGCGCGACGATGGCGCTCGGCCGCCCGCCGATCCTCTATCAAGAGGGCCGCGCGGTCGGTGGCTCGACCGTCGTCAACGGCGGCATGTCGTGGCGCACGCCGGAGAAGATCCTCGAGCGCTGGCAAGGCATGGGCCTCGACACGTCACCGAAGGAGATGGAGCAGTACTTCGCACGCGTCGAGAAGCGCATCCACGTCGCGCCGATGGATGCCGACGCGATCGGCAACGACAACAAGCTGCTCAAGAAGGGCGCCGACGCGAAGGGCTGGGAGATCATCGGCAACCTGCGCAACCAGGCGCACTGCGTCGGCAGCAATCGCTGCGCGTTCGGGTGCCCGACCGGCGCGAAGCAGAGCGCACTCGTCAGCTACGTTCCGCGCGCGCTCCACTACGGCGCCCGCGTCTATGCCGACGTGAAGGTCGAACGCATCACGCGTCACGGCAAGCGCGCGACCGGCGTGATCGGTCACGTCCGTCATCCCGACGGGCGGCGCGGTCACAACGTCGCCGTGCGCGCGAAGCTCGTCGTCGCCGCGTGCGGCGCGATCCACACGCCCGCGCTGCTCGTGCGCTCGGGTTTCCGCTCGCCGTCGGGCCGCATCGGCCACAACCTGTCGATGCACCCGAACGTGAAGGTCATCGCGATCATGGATTCGCAGGTGACTGGCTGGAAGGGCGCGCACCAGGCCTACCAGGTGCGCGAGTTCCAGGATCAGGGCCTCGTGTTCGCGTCGATCAACTTGCCGCCGAGCCTGATGGCGATGTCGCTGCCGCATCGCGGCCGCGCGCTCGGCGAGCTGATGGGTCAGTACGACCACCTGATGCTCGCCGGCATGCTGTGCGAGGACACCGCGACCGGCCGCGTCCGTACGATCGATGGCAAGCCGCAGGCGTTCTACCAGCTCAACGATCACGACGCTGCGAATCTGCAGCGCGGCGTGTCGCTGCTCTCCGAGCTGCTGTTCGCCGCCGGCGCGACGCGGATCATGCTGCCATTCCACGGCGCCGCGGATCTGTGCTCGCCCGACGACGCGCGCCGCTTGCTCGATCAGAAGATCGCGGCCAGCGGCTGGGAGGTGCTCACCGTCCACATGATGGGCACCGCGGCGATGGGTACCGATCGGCTGAGCGCGGTCACCGATCAGTTCGGTCAGGTCTACGACGCCGATCGCTTGATCGTCGCCGATGCTTCGTTGTTCCCGACGCCGATCGGCGTCAATCCGATGGAAACGATCATGGCGCTAGCCACTCGCTGCGCAGCGCACGTGATCGACAACGCTGGGAGGCTCCTGTCATGACTGCTGCCGTCGCGAAGCCACGTATCGTCACCGAATCGAAGCTGGTGGGCACTGCACTGCCATCGCAGGCTCACCTCGCGCTCGAGCAAACGTCGCTGTGGGACCTCGAGAAGATCTTCGTGCGCGGCACGACACCGAATCTCGACGAGCTCGTCGGCTGGGAATTCC
>DASUFX010000225.1:0-2046 GCA_036274355.1 Kofleriaceae bacterium
CTCGCGGAACTGCGCGATCGCCGCCTTGAAGTTGCCGCTATCGTGATGCACGCGGCCGATGTTTGCGAGCGACAGCGCGATCGAACGCCGATCGCCGAGCGCGCGCCGGATCGTCAGCGCCTGGCGGTGGAAGTCGAGTGCCTGCGAGTAGCCACCGCGCAGCCAGTGCACGCGGCCCATGTCGTCGAGCGTCGATGCGATACCGCGGTCATCGCGCGAGCGTTCGAACAGCTCGTGCGCGCGACGCAGATGCTCCATCGCCGAGTCGTACTTGCCGAGGCGGCGATGCGCACGCGCGAGTCGGCTGTACGCCGCGCCCGCCTTGTTGAGGTTGTCGTAGCGCCAGGCGAGCTGGAGCATCGTGTTGAAGTACTGCTCCGCGTCGTCGGAGCGGCCCGCTTGCTCGAGCACGTCGCCGAGGTTGTGCAGTGCATCGAGCCGCGCAGGTGCGTCGGCCTCGCCGAGCATCGCGAGCCCCTTCTCGTACAGGTTGCGCGCTTCGTCGGGCGAATACCGCGCACGCGCACGATCGCCGCCCTGCAGATAGCAGCGCGCCGCACGCCGGCGATCGCCGCCGCGCTCGTAGAGGTTCGCGAGGAACTCGAGCTGCTCGTCGCGCAGCGACGACAACTTCGACTCCAGCCACTGCGCAGCCGACAGGTAGTAGCGCGCGAGCTTGCCGGGTTCCGTCGAGCGCACGATCAGCTCGCGCTCGAGGTTGTGCTTGAACACGACCTCGACGTCGCCCGGAATGCTCGAGTCGTCCGCATCGAGCGGCAGCAGGTAGTCGCGATCGGCGAGGATATAGATGAGGTCGCTGACCCGCCGGCGCACGTCCTCGCCGTTGCCCCATTCGAGGACGAGCGGCCCCGTCGGAATCGGCGGTGCCGGCTTTTCCAGCCGCGTCAGCGCGATCACCGCGGACACCCAGAACACGTTGCCAAACACCGCGGCCTTCTCGAGCAGGTCGCGCTCCTCCGCTTCGAGCGCGGCGATGCGTGCCTCGATCGCTTCTTCGATCGTGACCGGCAGCTCGGTCTCTGCCGCGAGATCTGGATCGAGACGCCACACCTGGCCGGATGCGTCGATCGCCCCGTTTTCCATGAACAGCCGCACGAGCTGTTCGAGGAACGCCGGGTTGCCGCCGGTCATTTCGACGGCGGTCTGGATCGTGTCTTCGGGGATGTCTTTGCAGCGCGTGAGCAGATGCTTGAACATCGCCTCGGCGTCATCCTCGTCGAGGTTACGCAGATCGATGCGCGTGTGATCGACCGCGCCTTCGCCCCAGCCCGCGCTGCGCACGAGCATCTCGGGACGCGCCGCGCACACCAGCACGACCGGCGTGCCACCGAGGCCAACCGCGAGATCGTTGATCAGCGCGAGCGTGTCGTCGTCGGCCCACTGCAGATCGTCGAACACGAGGACGGCCGGACCGTTCGCGGCGTCGAGCTCGATGAACCGGCGCAGCGCCGTGCGAGACAGCTCGCTGTGTTGCTTCGCGTTCTCGGTGACTGCCCGCAAGAACGGGGTCGGCGCGAAGTCGAGGCCGACGAAGCCACCGAGGAAGTGCAGCATCTCGGAGACCTGATCCGACGAGAACACGGTGCGGATCTCGTGCGAGAAGCGAAGCTTGCTGGCCTCGTCGGGATTCGGTGTCAGCTCGAACCGCGCGCGAAGCAGCGACGAAATCGCCGCGAAGCGCACGAGCTTGCCGGTCGTATCGCGCTCGGCGGCGCCGTGAAACACGCGGCACTCGTTGTTCTGCTCGCGCAGTCCCGTGATCAGCTCGTTGATCAGGCGCGTCTTGCCCGTGCCTTGGTTGCCGACGATCGACACGAGTTGCGGCGCTTGAAAATCAATCGCACGCGCAACGATCTCGCGCAGCGAGTGCAGCTCGTCACTACGACCTACCAGCGGACTGCGCGGCGTGCGCGACGGTTCTGGTTCGGTATCGATGCGTACCAAGCTGCGCGGACGTGATGCAGCTGCCGGGATCGGCGGTGGTTTTGCGGGGACGCTTTTGACCACACCCATCCCTTTGTATGG
>DASUFX010000226.1:0-4426 GCA_036274355.1 Kofleriaceae bacterium
GGGACGTTAACAGGTACATTGCGCCGCCGTGTCCGAGCGCTTCAGCTTTCCGATCACCGCCGACGAGGCCGACATCGACGGTCTCGGTCACGTCTCGAACCTCGTCTACTTGCGCTGGGTTCTCGAAGCCGCAACCGCGCACTCGACCGCCCGCGGCTGGGACCTCGACGCTTACAAGCAGCTGGGCAGCGTGTGGGTCGTGCGCCGCCACGAGCTCGACTATCTGGGCCAGGTCACGGTCGGCCAGTCACTTGTCGCCGAGACGTGGGTCGACTCGTGGAAGCAGGTCTCGTGCGTGCGCAAGACCGAGCTCGTCCGCGATGGTCAGGTCGTCGCGCGGTGCGCCACGACATGGGCGTTCCTCTCGCTCGCGAGCGGCCGGCCGCAGCGAATTCCCGAGCAGCTCCTCGCGGCATTTCAGCGCTGACTGGCTGACACAAACAGTGAAGTCGATGCGCTGACTGACACCACTGACTGACATCGCGCGAGACTTCAGCGTCTCGACGGCGCGTGACACACGCTCAGGTTGCACCGACGGGACGAAACACTGCAAACGCACGTGCGCAGCGTCGCCGAATGCCGTGCGCGCTTGTGCGCAAATCGCATCTGGAGCTGCGCATTCGCATGACGATGTGTGCAGACGTAGTTGGCATTTCGCGTGAACTAGGCGCGGGTCGTATGAAGGGAAACCGCGCGTTGTTCGCGGCAATGGCCGCGCTATGTCTAATTCCGTCGTGCACGAGCGATTCGCCCGACGAAGTCGATTCGCCTGTCGATTCGCCTTCGCTCGACGACAAGTTCGCCGAAGCGGCACGCATCTATGATGTGCCGGTCGATCTGCTGAAAGCGATCGCGTACGTCGAGACCGGCTGGCAGAACGTCGCCGGCGAAGACGACGAGCTCGGTCGCGTCGCCGGTGCTGGCGTGTTCGGCTTGTGGGGCGACAACCTCGAACGTGGCGCAGCTGCAGCGCAGCTTGCGGTCGATGACGTGAGGACCGACTACGACGCGAACATCCTGGCAGCGGCCGCGCGGCTCAGCGAGCTTGCGGCGCAGCACGGCATCAGTGGCAGCGACCTGATGGCGTGGCAGCCGGTGATCGCCGACTTCGCACAGAACCCCGATGACGAAGCGCGTGCCGAGTACGTCAACGGCGTGATCAGCGTGCTCTCGGGTGGCGCATCGTCCGTCGCGGAGGACGGCACGACGATCGCGACGATCAGCCCGCACGTCGAGATCGGCATGCCGGAGATCACGACGCTCGCGGCCGGCGGTGACTACGCGAACGCGATCTTCCGCTCGTCGCCGAACTACAACTCTCGCAACGGCTACCACGTGTCGCTCGTCGTGATTCACAGCTGCGAAGGCAACTACGCCGGCTGCTGGGGCTGGCTGCGCAACACCGCCGCGCAGGCGAGCGCGCACTATGTCGTGAGCGAGAACGGCGGCGAGGTCACGCAGCTCGTCCGCGAAGCGAATCGCGCATGGCACGTCGCAGCGTCGTACAACTGCCACTACGCAGGCGACCAGCAGTGCAACCTGCAAGGCGTGTCGACGAACAACTTCTCGGTCGGCATCGAGCACGCCGGCTTCGCATCGCAGGCGAGCTGGTCGAACGGCATCATCGAGACGTCGGCGCGACTGACGTGTGACATCACGAAGCGCCAGGGCGTGATTCGCGATCGCAACCACATCGTGTCGCACGGCCAGCTGCAGCCGTACAACCGCACCGATCCGGGTCCGCACTGGCCGTGGAGCCACTATATCGATCGCGTACGCCAGATCTGCGGCGACGGCGGCGGTGGCGGCGGCGGCGGCGGTGGGGGAGCCGGCATCATCATCGACAGCAACAACGCGAACAACAACCAGCAGGTTGCGAAGATCGAGCTCGCTGGTGCGTGGACCGCATCGTCGTCGACGGCTGGCTACTACGGCAGCGGCTACTACTTCGCGAACACGTCGGCGACGTCGGCGCCCGCGACGTTCTGGTTCTACCTGCCCGCCGCCGGCTCGAAGACGATCGACGCGTGGTGGACCGCGGGCACGAACCGCGCGAGCGCTGCGCCGTGGATCGCGTACAACGCGGCGGGCACCGAGGTCGGTCGTGCAAGCACGAACCAGCGCACGAACGGCAGCAAGTGGGTCGCGCTCGGCACGTGGAACTTCTCTGCGGGCTGGAACAAGGTCGTGCTGTCGCGGTGGACGACGTCGGGCGACGTCGTGATCGCAGACGCCGTGCGCGTGCGATGAAACGACTGGTCGTCCCCGTGCTCGTCGTGCTCGCCGCATGCGGCGGTGACGACAAGCCCGCACGCAGCGAGCTGCCGGGGACGATCTATTTCGTCGAGGACGTGCCGCACGCGCAACTCGTGAAGCTTGCCGGCGGCACGCGCACCGTGATCGGTCGCGACTTGTATCCGTCGCCGTCGACGCTGTTCGATGGCCGCATCGTCGCGATCGCCTCCCGCGGCGATGGCTCGGCGAATTCCGAGCAGCTGGCGCTGATTGGTAGCCACGTCGAGCGCATCGGCCCAGCGGCGGCGCAGCTGCGCGATCCGGCGGTCGATAGCCGTGGCCGGATCGTGGTTGCCGCGAACTTCGACGGCGCGAGCAACCTCTACCGCATCGATCTCGACGGCGGCATCACGCAGCTCACGAACGATCCGCAGGGTAATTTCGCGCCCGCCACGATCGGCGAGTCGGTCGTCTACGTGTCGAGCCGCGACGGCGACGCCGAGATCTATCGCGACCAGCAGCGGCTCACCGCATTTCATCGCGACGACTGGCAGCCGACCCCATCTCCCGACGGCAAGACGATCGCGTTCCTCAGCGACCGCGACGGCACGCCGCATATCTATGTGATGAGCTCCGACGGCACGAACCTACGCCGGCTCACGATGCATGATGGCGAAGAAACGTCGCCGACGTGG
The DNA here is from genome assembly GCA_036274355.1 of Kofleriaceae bacterium. Classification (GTDB taxonomy): domain Bacteria; phylum Myxococcota_A; class Polyangia; order Haliangiales; family Haliangiaceae; genus JABFXX01. The sequence goes on from DASUFX010000226.1 coordinate 2,931, forward strand.
TCGCGTGATGGCAAGCAGCTCGCGTACACCGTCGACAATCAGATCTGGCTGCGCGACTTGAAGACCGGCAACGACCGTCAGCTGACACCACCAGGCACCAACGATGTCGAGCCGAGTTTTTCGCCCGACGGACATTGGCTGTCAGTCTCGCGTGCGCGCGGCGATGCGAGCGACGTCTGGGTGATCAGTCTCGATAGCGGGGAGGGGCAACCCGTTGCACAGAACGCGCGCCTCCCACGCTGGTTTTAGTCATTGCGACTGGTTTGAGCTCTGCGTGTATCGGCGCTGAACAACGTCGACGCGGTCTTCGAGTTGCAACGCACGCGCTGCATGCGAGGGATGGTTTTGCTTCTTCTTGTGGCGTGCGATTACACCAGCGGCGATGGCACCTCGGGGTCCAGCGCTAGTGAGGAGCCGGATGCGGGCATGCGTGCGCCCGATGCGGGCACGATGAGTGGCGGTGGCACATTCATGTGCCGCACGAAGGTCGGCAGCGTCGGCAGTGGAAATCACAACGCCGGCATGGACTGCCAAGGCGTCTGTCACAACCATGGCTTCACGTTGTCGGGCACCGTGTTCACCAGCGCGGGCGGTGGCGTTGCGGTCGTCGGCGCGTCGATCACCGTGACGGACAAGGGCGGCAAGACGTTCGACATGGTCACGCAGCAGAACGGCAACTTCTACACGACGACGCCGGTGCAGTTTCCCGTCACCGTGGTCGCGAGCTCGTGTCCGGACGTGCAGAAGATGCCCGTCGCGATCACGAGCGCCGGTGGTTGCAACCGAAATGGGTGCCACCAGATCGGAGCCGAGGGCCACATCCATCTGCCGTAGCCGCGGGTCACCAGATCGGCGCCTTGGGTCACAGCTTGTTTCGGCGCCGATCGCCTCGGAAATCTGAGGGTTCCAGTGTTTTGCGGCACTTTCAGCCCTGCGGCGCTTCGGCCCTGCAGTTGCAACCTGGGCCCCCATGCATTTGTTGCTGGGGTTCGTTGTCCTCGCTGGTTGTATCGGCTCGATCGATGGGATCGAAGACAACACCTCCACGGGCGACGGCGGCACTCACACGAACACGCCCGATGCGCCGAAGCCGCCGTGCAAGAACAAGGTGAACGCCGCCAATGACGGCCACCACTATCCCGGCATGGACTGCCAGGAGGGTTGCCACAACCACGGCTTCTCGCTCTCCGGCACGCTGTTCACCGGCGTCACCGGCACGACGCCGATCGTCGGCGCGACAATCACCGTGAAGGACGCCTCGGGCGCGACGTTCGAGATGATCTCGCAGACGAACGGCAACTTCTATTCGGCCAACGCGATGCAGTTCCCGGTCACCGTCGTCGCGAGCTCGTGTCCCGATGCGCATGCGATGGTCGCGCCGATCACCGCGCCCGGTGGCTGCGCCGCCGCGGGCTGTCACGTCGCCGGCGCGACCGGCAACGTGTTCTTGCCTTAGTGCAGCTTTTCGATCGCGCGCGCGATCGCGGCGGCGAGCT
>DASUFX010000227.1:0-19231 GCA_036274355.1 Kofleriaceae bacterium
TTGTCGACGACGATCGCGCCGGCTTCGCCGAGCCGATTCACGTCGCCCGCGACGACGCGCCACGGTGCGAGCAGCGGCGTGTGCCCGGGCCCTGTCTCGACGCCGACGATCTGCACGCCGAGGTCGCCGCCATCGGCGAGCTTGAATTGCGCGAAGTTCATCAGCACGCGCTCGGTGCGCTCGACGCCGGGGACCGACGCGACCTTGTAGAGCGTGCGCTCGTCGAATGGCGACGCGAACTCGAATGACTCGTTGCCCGCCTTGCCGACCCAGAGGTCCGCTTTGCTCGCGTCGATGATCGACGACGCGGTGTTCATGAAGCCGAAGTAGAGACCGACCTGGACGAGCACCAGCATCACCGACACCGAGACGCCCGCGATCGCAACGGCGAAGCGCAGCCGGTCGTGAAGCAAGAGCTTGCGAGCGAGGGTCCACATGCCGAGCACATTGAGCAGGCGCTGTGCCGGCGTCTTGCCCTTGTGAATCGCGAGGTTGCGCGGCGGGCGGCGGTAACGAGTCGTTACCCTGGCGACGGAGCGTTACGCCAGCAGGCGCTCGAGCACCGCCACGAGATCGTGAATCGAGGCCGGCTTGACGAAGTGCGCGGCGAAGCCTGCTGCGACCGCGCGAGCGCGATCGTTCGCTTGGCCGTAGCCGGTGATCGCGATCAATGGCAGCGCAGGAAGCCGGCGATGCAACTCGCCTGCGAGCGTGTAGCCATCGATCCCGGGCAGGCCGATGTCGAGCAGCGCGGCGTCTGGCGTGAAGTCATCGAGCATCGCGAGTGCTTCAGTCGGCTCGTGTGCGACGCGAACGGTGTAGCCGACCATGCGCAGCGCTTCGCCCATGAGATCGGCCGCGTCGCGGTTGTCGTCGACGACCAAAATCGACGCCGGCATGACGCGGGCAGACTGCGTAAGCGCACGCGATCTGTCCAGTGGAACTCGATCTCACGTACGCGAGCACCGTGCGCCCTCGCCACAGCGCACGGTCATGCGGCCGGGAGCAGGATCGTGAACGTCGATCCTTCACCGACTGCAGAGCGCACCTGGATGTCGCCGCCGTGCGCACGGACGACCTTGTGACAGATCGCGAGCCCGAGCCCGGTGCCATCGGGACGCGTCGTGAAGAACGGCTCGAAGATGCGCGGCAGGTCCTCGGCCTTGATGCCGCGACCCTTGTCTTCGACCTCGATCGCCACGTGCGCTGCGTCGGCAGCCGGAGAGTAGATCGATGCGCGCACGGTGACTCGAGTGCCGGGAGTGCTGGCATCGGCGGCGTTGCCGACGAGATTGACGAGGACCTGGCGAAGGCGCTGCGGATCGCCGTGCACGGTCGGCAGCTCGCCTTGTGGTTCGCAGTGCAGCGAGACGCCCTTTTCAGAGAGGACAGGCGAGAGGCCACGCGTCGTGGTTTCGATCAACTCGCCGACGTCGATCGCCTGCGGGACGAGCTTCACGGGCTTCGCGAAGTCGAGAATCTCGGCGACCGACTTGTCGAGGCGGGCGAGCTCTTCGAGTGCGATGTCGAGGTGCTCGCGATCGTCGTCGGACAGCTGGAGCTTGCGGCGCAAGATCTGGACGTTGAGCGAGATGCTGGTGAGCGGCGTGCGGATGTCGTGCGCGATCGCGGCGGCGAACGAACCGAGCGCGGCGAGCCGGCGTGCATCCTCGAGCTCGCTGATCGCTTGCTGGCGCTCGACGACGAGCGCGATGCGGGCGGCGAGGTCGCGCGCGACGACGTACGTGTCGCGATCGATCGTGCCGTGCTCGATCATGAACGCGCCGACGAGCGAGCGATCGGCGCCGAGCGCCGGGACGACGAAGCACGCGGGGATGTCGGGCGTCTCGTCTTTGCGTTGCGGCTCGCCGCTCTTCAGCGCGGTCGCGAGGGCAGGGGGAAGTTGCGCGGCGGTCTGCCAGCGCACGGTCGCGCCGTCGCCGATCGACGAGATGCGCTTGCACGCTTCATCGATCGCGAGCGTGGGTTCGACGGGAATCGGCTCGCCTTGCATGCCGAGCCGGCGGGCGCGGCGCTCGTCGAGGCCGGCGAGCACGTTCTTCTCGAGGCGCGGATAGAGCGCGCGGAAGATCACGGCGACGTGGAGCGGCACGAGCGTGGCGCCGATCAGCAGCGCGGTCTGCAGCGCGCCGGGGGCGGTGTAGCGGAGCACCGCGAAGATCGCACCGCCGCCGGACAAGACGACGCCGAATGCCATTGTCGTCGCGAGCACGGCTTCGGCGGCGGCCGAGCGAATCGAGAACAGATCCGAGCGCAGCACCGCGGTGCCGATGATCACGAAGCTGAGCAGCGTCGCGACGGTGGTCTCGGCCCATACCATCTCCTCGAAGACACCGAGCAGCGGGCCAAGCGTATACGCGACCAAGCCGAAGCCCCAGCGGAACCACAGCATGGCGATCACGGTCCTGGCGTCGCGGTCGCTGGTCCGACGCCACGCGATCGCGCCGAGCACGAACACGACCGCCGTCGACGGCAGGAAGAACGTGAGCTCGGCGAGCCGGAACGCGTCCCAATGCTTGCCGGCGTCGACGAACGCAATGCTCGCGAAGCCGACGATGCCCCACGCGATCAGGGCGAGGCGCCAGCGCCAGCGCATCGCCGGCCGGCGTGGGAAGCCGGACAAGAAGTCCATCGTGATGAGCGCCATCACGATGGTGCCGATCGAGCACGGCAGCGTCACCGACGCGCTGACGATCGACTCGCCCGAGAGCACGTTGACACCGCGCCACAAGATCATCGAGGCATCGGTCAGCGCGAGCACGCCGAACATGAGGTTGTCGCGGCGGGTCGGTGCCGCGCGGATCACGAGCGCGGCGTAGGCGGCGCCGACGGCGGCGATGACGATCGTGAGCAGGCCGCCGATCACGTCTCGTCTTTCCGAAGACCGTATTCATCGATCTTCCGGTCGAGCGTCGGGCGCGAGATGTCGAGGATCGCGCACGCGCGGCGCTTGTTCCATTCCGTGTGCGCGAGCACGCGTGCGATGTGGCGACGCTCGATCTCGCGCAGCGTCGGCAGCGAGCCTTCGCTGTCGGTGTCGGCCTGCGGTGCCTCGGCGGTGCCGAGCGGCAGCAGCGTTTCGTCGAGGACGTCGGACTTCGCGAGCACGACCGCGCGGGTAAGCGTGTTCTCGAGCTCGCGCACGTTGCCGGGCCACGCGTAGCTGGTCAGCTTCGCGAGCGCGGCGGGCGTGACATAGCGAACGTCCTTGTCGAGGTCGCGGTTGATCTTGGCGAGCAAGCCTTCGACGAGGACCGGGATGTCGCTCGCGCGATCGCGCAGCGGCGGCAGCGGAATCTCGACGACGCGCAGCCGGTAGTAGAGGTCCTCGCGAAACGTGCCCTGCTTCACCATCTGCGCGAGGTCGCGATGGGTTGCCGCGATCACGCGCGCGTCGAGTGGCATCGGCTTCGCGTCGCCGACGCGCTCGAACGTGCGCTCCTGCAGCACGCGCAGCAGCTTGCCCTGGAGGTCGAGCGGAATCTCGGCGATCTCGTCGAGGAAGATGGTGCCTTTGCCGGCGAGCTCGAAGCGACCCGGCCGGTCGGCGACCGCACCGGTGAACGCGCCCTTCACGTGGCCGAATAGCTCGCTCTCGAGCACGCCGGGCGCGAGCGCGGTGCAGTTGACGGCGATGAATGGACGCTCGTTGCCGCGAGCGCCACGCATCCCGAGCTCGGCCGCATTGTGGATCGCACGCGCGACCAGTTCCTTGCCGGTACCGGACTCGCCGCGGATCAGCACGGGCGCGCGCGTCGTCGAGACGGCGCCGATCTGCTTCCACACGTCGCGGATCGCCGGGCTCTTGCCCAGGATGTCGCCGACCTCGGGGCCGCGCGACGCCAGCTCGACGAGCTCGCCACGCGCTTCGCGGCTCGCGAGCGCGCTCTTCACCACGGAGCCGAGGCGATCGATGTCGACCGGCTTGACGAGGTACTCGTACGCGCCGAGCTGGATCGCCTTGACGGTCGATTGCATGTCATCGCGCGCGGTGACGACCACGACGGTCGGCGCGTCATCGCGATCGACGAGCGCGTTCAACACGTCGAAGCCCGAGCCCCCGGGCAAGCCGAGGTCGAGCAACATCAGATCGATCGGAGCGCCGCTCGCGTTGGACGCCGAGGTAGCGCCGCTCGCGCTGGACGCCGAGGTAGCGCCGTGCGTGGCCGAGCTCGCCGTTCCGCTCGCTGCGACGTTCGAATTCACCGCGGCGATCGCGCCGGGTGCGTCTTGTGCGGTCGCGACCTCGTAGCCTTCGCCGCCGAGGAACTTCTCGAGCGTGCGGCGAATCGAGCGATCGTCGTCCACGATCAGGATGCGGGCCACCGAGGTCACTTTCTGTTGAGAGTCCACGGTCCGTGCCAGCGCAACTCGTCGAGATCGCATGGACGGTCCAGTCGGGAGAGTAACGAAACGTTGCACTGGCGGCGAAAGAACGCTGCTACCCCGGCCACTTCGACGATTCCTATTTGACAGTGTTATATGACAGTGTTACATAGAAGACGTGAGCGAAACCTGGACCTTATCGGAGCTTGTCGACGAAGCCGCGCAGCGGCTCGAAGCACTGCCGCCGCCGAAGAACGGCCAGGTCCGGGCGGTCCCGGACGAGCGAACGATTCGCTACTACGGAACGATCGGACTGCTCGATCGGCCCGCGGCGATGCGTGGACGAACGGCGCTGTACTCGCGCCGGCACCTCGCGCAGGTCGTCGCGATCAAGCGGATGCAGGCAGCGGGTCACAGCCTCGCGGACATCCAGGCGATGTGGTCGACGCTCGATGACACGACGCTTGGCCGGATGTCGGGCGTGCAGGTCGCGACCGGCAAGGCGAAGGCAGCACGCAAGGAGTTCTGGAAACGGGAGGCAACAATGACCGAGCTACCGCCACCGAGTGTGCCGATGCCACAAGCACCGACGGGACCGACGATTCCGATGCCGATGCCGATGCCGACGCCGACGCCGATGACGCCCATGCCAGCGAGCAACGCGCCGCAGATGTTGCCGCTCCCCACGTTCACGCCATATTCAGCGGCAGGGGCGGGCACCGCGACGACGATCAACCTGCCACTCGAGGGTGGCGTCTCGATCGTGATCACCGTCGACGAAGACGCCGCTGTCTCACTATCTCCCGCCGACGTTCGCGCACTTCGCGCGGCCGCGGCTCCGCTCGTTACCGAGCTCGCAAAGCGCGGGTTCATTGGCTCGTCGAAAGCCACACTGGAGGAAGGACCATGACTGCGATGCCGATTGTGTTGATGACCGAGGAGGAGGTGGCCGGTTATGGCCGCTCGAGTGACGCCGGCTTTGGCGCGCTGAAGACCGAACGCGGTCTCTTGCCGCTGGCCGCGATGGACGTGGATGCGCGCATCGCAGGTGTGGTCGCGTCGATCGAGATCGCACAGACGTTCGTCAACACGACGGGCGCGGCGATCGAAGCGACGTACATCTTTCCGCTGCCCGATCGCGCGGCGGTCCATCGCTTCCGCATGGAAGTGAACGGACGCGTGATCGAAGGCGTCATCGACGAGCGTGGCGCTGCACGCGAGCAATACGACGAAGCGATCGCGGCGGGGCATCGCGCGGCGATCACCGAGCAAGAGCGCCCGGGCGTGTTCACGCTGCGCGTCGGCAACTTGATGCCGCGCGAGTCGGCGACCGTGCGGCTGTCGCTCGTCGGGCCGCTGCCCGTCGACGACGGCGAGGTCACGTTTCAGTTTCCGCTCGTCGTCGCGCCTCGCTACATGCCAGGCGCTGGCCTCGGCGGTGATCAGGCGGGCCTCGGCATCGCCGAAGACACGAGCTTGGTTCCCGACGCATCGCGGATTTCGCCACCGGTCCTCCTCCCCGGTTGCCCGAATCCGGTGCGGCTCGGCATGCGCGTGTCGCTTGCCGATCATCACGTGCGTGACGTCTCGTCGAGCTTGCACGCGGTGACGACGACGCTACGCGACGCGCAGGTGATCGAGATCCAGCCCGGCGAGAAGCTGAACCGCGACTTCATCCTGCGCTGGCACATCGACGGCAAGGAGCTCAGCTCGTCGCTCGTGTGCAGCGACGACGCCGACGGCAAGGGCGGCACGTTTGCACTGACGCTCGTGCCACCGAGCACGCTCGCAGTGTCGCAGAAACCGCGTGACGTCGTGTTCGTGATCGATCGGTCCGGCAGCATGAGCGGTTGGAAGATGCTTGCGGCGCGGCGCGCGACCGCGCGGATGATCGACACGCTGACGTCGCGCGATCGGTTCATGGTGATCGCGTTCGACGACAACATCGAGGTGCAGCCCGAGTCCAAGCTGGCGCATGCGAGCGATCGCACGCGGTTCACGGCGCTCGAGGTACTCGCCAAGATCGACGCCGAGGGCGGCACCGAGCTCGCGCAGCCGCTGCAGCTCGCGGTGTCGACGCTCGCCGGCGGTCACGATGATCGCGAGCGCGTGATCGTGCTCGTCACCGACGGGCAGGTCGGCAACGAAGATCACATCCTGCGCGAGATCGCGCCGAGCCTGAAGAACGTGCGCGTGTTCACGCTCGGCATCGATAAGGCGGTGAACGCCGGCTTTTTGCGGCGGTTCGCCGGTGCGGGCGGCGGCTTGTGCGAGCTCGTCGAGAGCGAGGATCGCCTCGATGCGGTGATGGCAAAGGTGCATCGCCGCATCGGCACTCCAGTCGCGACCGAGCTGCGCCTCGAGCCGCGCGGGATCACTGTCGACGCGAGCACGATCGCGCCGGCGAAGCTGCCCGACGTGTACGCGGGCGCGCCGGTTGTCGTGTTCGGCCGCTACAAGGGCGCGGCTGCGAGCGATGCATCGCTCGCGGTGTCGGGCACCACGTACGGTGATCCGATGAAGCAGACCGTCGCGCGTGACGCCCAGTCGCCGGGCGCGTGGCTTGCCGCGAGCTGGGCGCGCGCGCACATTCGCGAGCTCGAGGACAAGTACGTGCTCGGCGCCCGCGAGCTCGAAGGCGAGATCGTGCGCGTGTCGAAGACGTTCAGCGTGCTGTCGCGGTTCACTGCGTTCCTCGCCGTCGATCGCAGCGAGGTCGCGAACAAGGGCGGCAACGTCGTGCAGGTCGTGCAGCCCGTCGAGGAGCCGGCCGGCTGGGACATGAAGGTCGGCGGTTTCGGCGGCCAGACGCGCCGGCGTTTGCCCCTCGGCAAGGCACGGGGCGGTCGCCCCGGCGCGGCGATGCCACCGCCGATGGCGTCGATGCCGTCGATGAGCGCGCCGATGGCGAAGAAGACCAGCATGCCGATCGGCGGCATGAGCGCTGGGCCGGCGCGATTCGGGCCGATGGACGACATGAAGGAGATCACGCGCGGCATCGCGCCGAGTGGACCGAACGCGTCACCGCCGCGCCCACCGATGGCGCCGCCGCTTCCAGCTCCTCCGCCGCCGCAAGCGCAGTACGCACCGATGGTCCACGACAAGGCCCGCGAGAAGGCGGTGGCCGGCGATGCGTCGGCGTACCTCGCGAAGCTCGCGCAGCTCGCGCGTGGTCTGACGACCCACGCGATTGCTGGCGATGTCGGGGCGCTGCGGTTGCTCCGCCAGCGGCTGACCGAGTGGGTCGAAGATCTGCGTTCGGTCGGTGGCCACGACGCGCTCGCCGATGCGGTCGAGCACGAGGTGAAACGGCTGTCGGTGGCGCTCGCGGGCACCGGCGATCTGGCGACCGAGGCGCGTGCGATCGCGACCGAGCTGTCGCGGCTCGCGTCCGGCGCTACGCCGCCGAAGAAGAGCGGCCGCGCCGAGTTCTGGAAGTAAGACCGCGGCCGCGTCGAGCTCGGGAAATAAGATCGCGGCCTCGTGGCAGTAGAGCAGAGCGGGGCATCGAGGCTAAGGGTTGTCCCGTAACTTATGCCGCGACGGTGGAGCCTCGGTAGTGAATTGGATCGTTGCGGTTCCCCGGACCTCCACCGCTGATCGCGACGACGCGGAGATCGCGACGAGGCACCAGCAGCTGTGCGTTGCAGGACCATCGGTAGTTCTTCGACTTCGCTGCACCTGCGTGGTCGCGGGTCGGAATCAGCGTGCCATCGACGATCCACGACCAGCGCCGATCGGCCTTCACATCGACGGCAAGGGCGGCAAGTCGCGGTGTGATCGTGGCAAGAATCCGATGCGCCGACGACTTCGAGATCTGAAGGATCGCGGCGAGCTCACGTAGGGTCAGGTCGGTGCGCAGTGCGACGCATGCCAGAAGAAGGCGGTGCCGCAGTGGTCGCGACCACGGACGGCCCATGCGTTGTTCCTTTGGGAGTTGCCGCATCAAGATGTCGAGTCGGCGCTCGCTGATCGCAGCAAGAACATGGATGCGTTGGATCCTCATTGTCAGAGGTGTCACGTAGGATCGATTGGTGGCGTCGTCTGGAAAGCGGACAAGAGGTGCGAACAAACAGACGCCGTGGTCGCGAAACCCCGACGACGGCGTGTCCGTGCTGCGCGTCGGACTCGACACCAGCGATCCACGCCAGCGCGCGCGTGTCGAGGAGATATTCTCCGCCGCGTACTCGATCAAGCGCGCCGTCCAGCGCGACGCTCGCGATCGCTGCCGCGCCTACTGGCAAGCGACGCACGAGCGCGAGCGCGGACCGTCGGCCGTGCGCGATCGGCTCGGGCTGTCTCGCAAGGCGCTCGAGAACGCCGCTTACGCACATCTCAACGGTGCTCCGCACCTGCGACGGTTCGCGACCAAGGCACTCGCGATGCACCTCGCCGACTCCGTGTGGACCGCGACCGAGCGTCACCTGTTTGGCGATGCGCGCGGCAGGCGCGCCGGCGCTCCGCGCATTGGTCGCTGGTATGACTTCCAATGGCTGCCGGGTCGCGCTCGGTCTCACCGCAGAAAGCGAAAGTGGGAGACGTTCCGGTTACACGGCACGCTCGCCGGCCATCGCGCCGCGTACACGCATCGCGATGGCGACTTCGTCCAGCCGCGGCGGCTTCGCCCTGTCGAGCTCACCACCAAGACGTGCTGGGATTACACAGGGCCGCTCGCCGTCGTGTTCAGTGGGCTTGCCGACGGGACGCTCGTCCTTCCCGTCCGACTTCCGACCGCGCCGTCGAACCAGCCCATGCTCGATCATCACCTCGCCGACCCGAGCAAGTGGCACAAGGTCGACCTGGTACGGCATCGCGATCCGAACGCCGAGGGCGGCTGGCGCTACGAAGCCCACTTGATGGTTCTGACGACACCCTATGTGTCACCGGCGACGGCGGTGCGGCGAGCCAAGGTCGCGATCGAGTCGGTCGATCGGACCGCGGGGATCGACGTCAACGTGTCATGCCTCGCGATCGCCTCGCACGACACGGGCAAGGCGATGCGGCTGACCCGCGTCGAGCGGAGTGGCGAAGACAAGCAGCGCGATCGGGGACGGCGACGACGCGAGCGTCGTCGGCAACGCGAGCTCGAGCGGTCGCGGCGCGCCGCCAATCGCGCGCAGTATCAGCTCTCCAAGCGGCAGGAAAAGCGAGCCCGCCGGCGTGCGGCCCGCGGGCTGCCACCTGTCGACGAGATTCCAATGGGACCGCGCAAGGCACGGGCCGACGGTGTGCCGCTCCAGCGCTACCAGCGTGACCAGCTGTCGGCGCGCTTTCGCCGGACCCGCGCTGCACAAGCCGCAGAGGCCGAGGCGGGCGCTCGCGCGCGGCGCGATCACGCGCGCGAGGTCGCGGCTGGCGTCGTCGCCACGCACGGTTATCAGCTCGTGGTCGAAGACTGCACCATCGCGGCCTGGGCGTCGTCGTGGGGCACCGCGGTCGCCGCGTTTACGCCCGCGATGCTCGTCGCCGCGATCGATCGCGAGGCGCGCGCGGTGGCGGCGATCGCCGGCGGCGAGGGTGGCGTGGCACGCGCCACCACGCGCACGACCGCGCTCTCGCAACACTGCCCGTGTGGTGCGCGGGTGCAAAAGCGCCTTGTCGATCGGGTGCATCGCTGTCCGGACTGCGGGCTCGTCGGTGATCGCGACGATGTCGCCGCGGTGCTCGCATCCTTTGTCGTGCAGATCCAGCTCGGCGAGCCGACGTCTGCACGCGTCGACTACGCCGCCGCCAGCGATGCGCTCGACGAAATCCGGCGCGTCTTCGGTTCTTCGTACCAGGGGTGGCAAGACACCCTGTCCGAGTCAAACGACCTCTCAGCCCGCGATGGATCGTTCATCGCGTGGACGACGTCCACATCCGACCCTGTCGCGATGGCTCGGCGAAACGTCGGCACGGCATCGTGCTCAACCCTGAATGAGCCTGGCAGCCGCCAGACCACGTCAGAACGAGCACGCGTGCGAACCGACAGGTCCACGAAGTACGTTCCTCGATGGACGTACTTACGGGACACCTCTTAGCGTTCGGCGTCCCGTGCTACACCGAGGCGTGCGCTGGTGCGTCGTGGTGTTCGTCGCCGTGTTCGCAGTATCTGCGTGCTCGAAGCCCGCACCGCATCGCGACGACGTTCACGTCGTGGCACCACCGGCTGCCGATGCGACGCCCGTAGCGGTCGTGGCCGATGCCGCCGTCGACGCGCCGAGCGTGGCGATCGTCGACGCGCCGATGGTATGGAGCGCCGAGCGCGAGCAGCTCACGCTCGACTATCGGCGTGCGCATAGCGATGCGAACGCGAAGGACCTCGCGATCGATCCGAAGGTGATCGTTCTGCACTACACCGGCGGCAACTCGGCGAAGGCAACGCGCACGTACTTCGACAACGTGAAGATCGAAGCGGCGCGCAAGGAGCTCGCGCGGGGCGGTGCGGTCAACGTGTCGTCGCACTTCCTCGTCGATCGCGATGGCACCATCTATCGCCTGCAACCCGAGACTCGGTTCGCGCGCCACTGCATCGGTCTCAACCATGTCGCGATCGGGATCGAGAACGTCGGCGACGACAAGCATCCGCTCACCGATGCACAGGTCGCCGCCGACGCCGCGCTCGTTCGCGAGCTCGCGCACCGTTTTCACATCACGCACCTGCTCGGCCACTACGAGGTGATGCGGTTCCGCGATCATCCGTACTACGTCGAGCTCGACCGCGCGTACAAGAACGAGAAGGACGATCCAGGCGCCGCGTTCATGGCGCACGTCCGTGAGCGCGTCGCGGACCTCGGCCTCGCCGGACTCTAGCGGCTACTTGCCTTTCTTGAGCGTGACGTGGTGCGAAGCGCCGCTCCGCGGCGACACCTTCTGCGTGTCCTTCGCGTAACCCGGCTTCGACAGCGTGATCGCCGTCGGTTCGCCCTGCGGTAGCTTGATCGTCGTTGGCGTGACACCCATCGACTTACCGCCTGCGGTGATCGTCGCGCCGGCCGGCGTCGACGTGACCTTCACGGACACCAGCGTCCTCGTGAGCTTGATGAGCAGCTTGTTCGCCTTGCCCGCCGTCGGTGTGAACGCGCGCAGCGTGTTCGGGAACGACTTCTTCTTGAGCGAGAGCTTCGACTCGGTGCCGCACGGCAGATCGATCGTGTCCGGCGTCGTGCCGAGCTTCTTGCTGTCGACATAGATGTCTGCGCCGGTCGGCAGGCTCTTCACGTCGACCTTGCACGGGCCGCTTGCGACCGGTGGTGTCGGCTCTGGCTTCGCACTGCCCGAGCCCTGCGCCGGCGCGGCGGTTTCGCTGCCGCTACCCGCGGGCGCGACTGCGACCTGTTGTGAGCCCGAGCCTTGCGGCGGCGTGACCGCGGCCGGTGCGTCGACGGCAGGCGGCGGCGTGACCGTCATCTTGCCGCTCGCGGCGCCGGTGCCGGTGGTCGACGCTGCTTTCTTCTTCGCGCCGCCGAGCGTGAGCACGAGCATCACGATCGCGCCGACTGCGACGAGTCCCGCCGCGATCGCGAGCAGGAGCATCTTCTTCTTCTTCGCCGCATCCTGCGGTGCGGCGGGGTACGTGACGATGTCCGTCGCGGACGGGCGATACGGCTGCTGCGCGTACGCACCCGGATCCGCGAACACGCCGGTCCGGCGCGGCGGCATCGGTTCGAGCGGGGGCGGCAGATCCTGCGGCTTCGTGCTGACGATCTGCGCGGGTTCGTCATCCGGCAGTGCTTTGGCCTCCATCAGCGTCGAGTCGATCTCGATCTTCGATTCGCCGATGCCGGTCGGTTTCTCGTCCCACTGCACGACGTCGAGTGGCTTCTCGCTCGCGACCGCGAGGACGGGATTGCCGGCCGTTGCCGATTCCGCCTTATCGACCTTCTCGGGCTCGCTCCAGCCGCCGCCCGCGGGATCGAGCTGGATCGTCCAGTCGCCCGTCGGCGGTCCCTTCGGTGGCGGCGCCGGCGCAGGCGTTGGCTCCGACGGCGGCGCAACGGCCGCGACCTTCGCTTCCGGCGGTAGTGCGTGCGGTACCGATTCGTCGGGCGACATCGTCCAGTCGCCGGCGGGAATGGCGGCGAGGATCTCGGACGCGCGCATGCCACCCGAGCGCGCGGGCGGCGTTTGCACGATCGCGCCGCTGTCCGATGGCGAGGAGACATCGACGGGCGCCGTCACTGTGGGCAGATTGCCAATGTCGGTTGGTTCGTCTTCGGGCGCAGCCGACGGAGCTGCCTTCGACGGCATCCGCACGATCGGCACCGGTGCCACGGGCGTCGGATGCCGCGGCGTCAGCGGAGGTGTCGTCGGCGCCTTGCCGCGCGGCGCGGCGGGCTGCTGCGCCTTCGTGCTCTTGGGGAGCGTCGGTGGCTGGGGCTCGGTTTCGGCTGCGTACTTCGCCGGATTCGCCGGCGGCACGATGCCCAGCGGTTGGGTCTCGAACACGTTTCGCCCCACGACCGGGAAACCGATCGATGTCGCCTTGTGCTGCTTCGACAACTCGCTGCGGGGCGTCTCGACCTTCGTCGGCGCGCTTGGCTCGCGTGCAGCTGCCACCGGCGTCGCCTGCATCGTCGGCGTTGGCGGCGCCGTCGTTGGCGGCGCCGTCGTCGGCATCGGGTCGGTGACCTTTTTCGGCGGCACCGCGCCAATCGCGGTGGCTTCGTCTTCGCCGATCGGATCGAACAGCGGCTTCGCCGGAATCGTCGCCGGAATCGGATCGGTCTGTCGCTTCGGCGGACCCTCGCCGATCGTCGTCTGTTCGTCGTGCACCGTGAGCGGTTTCGTGGCCGCGTTATCGGGTGCGCCGGTGCCGGGAACGGTGGTGTTGGGAATGAACTTTGGCGGCGTCGCGTCGGGGCGTGCCGGTTTGCCGTCGGTGACCGGCGCCGAGGCGGAGGGCGCCGACGACGGTGCGGCGAGCGGCGGCGATGTTGGATTCGCCGCCGCAGGCGTCCCGCGCTGGGGCGAGAGCATCGGGTCGGGCTTGCGATCGAGCGCCGGCATGCCGAGCGTCGTCGCGTTCGAGACGACGCGGCCGGACTCGGTCTTCGCCGGCATCTTGTCGATCGCTGGAAATCCGATCGACGTCAGCTTGCCGGAGTTGTTTGCGACCTTCGGCGCCGGCAACGGTGTCGCGGTCGGATCCGGTGGCGCGGTCGGCGTCTTCGGCCGCATTTCAGGCGGCGTGCTCGGCGTCTTTGGCCGCATCTCGGGCGGTGCGCTCGGCGTCTTCGGACGCGGCGTGCCAACCGCCGGAATCGATGGCACCGCGAACTTGCTGTCGCCGGCGGGACGCGGCGCGTTCGCCGTCGCGATCAGCGTCGCTGGATCGCCGATCACCACGCACTCGGCGAGCGCGTTCGCGGCGTCGATGCGCCCGCTCGGCGCCGGCACGACGGGGCGCGGCTGCGCCGGGATGTCGGCAGGACGCGGTGGCACGCTCGGCGGGGCCGGCTTCATCGCCAGGCGCGCCTTCTCGAGCTCGCCGATCACAACTTTGCTCGGCTCGTCCGGCTCGATGAACTTCACGGTCATCCCGGGCCGACCGTGCAGAACGGTGGGCTTCGCAGACGACTGCAGGATCTCCGCCTCGCCTTCGATCATCACGCCGCCGTCCTTGAGCGTCAGCGCGAGTCGTCCGCGCCGACCTGCCGGGAGTGGTGCCGCCGACGGGACAAACAACCCCGTACGATCGGCGTAGCGGCGAAACGCTGCGACGAACTCCTCGGCCGAACCGCAAGCCGAGACCAGGTAGAGGGGAGGCCCGCTCGTCACCTGTGGAAATTGTAGGCGAAAAGTGCCCTGGCCGAAACGAACGACGGGCACCCCAGATGAGATGCCCGACGTCCAAATTTCCCTGGTTTGGCAGGTACTACATGATCGCGAAATCGTGCGCGCGAACGGTCTTGCGGCCGTTCTCGCTTGCACGCTTCGCCGCCTGCGCGATGTACCAGCCGACGAGCGCGTTGAGCCCGTCGAGCGCATCGCCAGCCGTGTTGCAGCCGGCGTCCTTGATCATGCCCTTCACCTTCGAGGCAACGAGCAGCATCTCCTTCGGACCACCGCCGCCCGACTTACCCTTCTTCGCTTTGGCCATTTCTGTTTTCTCCTGCTGTTTGAAGCCCGACCCTTTTACACCGCCCGCGAGCCGAGAAAACACCCAAATGGCAGAAAAATGCCCCTAGCGGGCATTTCATTGGGATCTACCGGTCCAGCTTCACGACGAACACATCTGGCTTCGGTGCCTTTGACAGCACCGGATCATTGAGATCGATCTTTTGCTCGACGGGCGGATCGAGGAGGGCCAGCTTGAAGCGATAGAGCCCGGTCACGTAAACGCTGCCCTTGTCGTCGACGGCAATCGCGCGGCCCTGGTCGTGGTCCTTGTCGCCGAACGTCGTCACCCACACCGTCTCGCCCTTCGCGTTGAGCTTCACGATGAAGACGTCTTTGTTGAGGTTCTTCGTCGAGATCGTGCCGCCCTTGCCGAAATCGACCGTGCCCTCGAACCAGCCGGTCACGATCGCGTTGCCCACGCTGTCGAGCGCGACGTCGTAGCCAACGTCGATGCGCTCGCCGCCGAACGTCTTCGCCCACAAGAGCTTGCCGTCGCCGGAAAACCGCGCGACGTACACGTCGGCTTCGCCGAGCGATTGGTGGTCATCTTTGTCGCCGAACGAGATGCCGCCCTTGTTCTCGAACGAGCCCGCGATCGTCACGTTGCCCGCGGGGTCGACGGCGACGCCGCCAGCGACTTCATTGAACGCGTTGCCGAAGCGCTGCGACCACACGTGATCGCCGTTGACGTCGTACTTCGCGAGCACGATGTCGTTGTCGGAACCGCCGCCGGCCTTCAGATCCGAGCCGCCCCAGTTCGCGATGTCCTTGAACAGGCCCTGGACATAGATGTTGCTGTTCGCGTCGACGGCGACGTGCATGATCGAATCGTCGTAGTTGCCGCCGAATTGCTTCACCCACTCGGTGTCGCCGCTCGCCGCGAGCTTGATCAGGATCGCATCGGTGCGGCCCTTGCTCTTCATGCTCACGCTCTTCGCGCCGGTCGTGATGTCGAGCGAGTCGGTGAACGAGCCGCCGATCACCCAGCCGCCGTCGGGCATCGCCGCGATCGTGTTGACGCCGTCAGAGTCGATGCCGCCGCCGGTCCATAGCCAGTCGGCGTTGCCGTCCTTGTCGAACGCCGCGATGAACAGGTCGTCGGAGCCAGCGCTCTTTTTCGTGAACGAGCCGACCGTGATCTGATCGAGGAACGTGCCGGTGACGACGACCTTGTCTCCCTTCACCGCGATCGCATTCGCCGCGTCGTCGCGCGTCGCGCCCCAGGTCTGCGCCCATGCGATCTTGCCGTCGGGACCAAACTTCGCGACGAATGCATCCGACTTGCCGGCCGACTTCTTCTTGCCGATGCTGCCGCCAAAATCGGTCTCGCCTTCGATGTAGCCGCAGATGTAGACCGAGCCGTCGGCGCCGACCGCGATGCCGCGCGGCGAGTCGATGCCGAGGCCGCCGAAGCCTGCCTGCCACACCGGCTTGCCGGTCGCGCCACCTGGATCCGCCGCGAGCGCCGGCAGCGCCTTGTTCGGCACTTCTTTTTTCGGCGCGACGTTCACCGTCGTTTCGGTCTTGGTTTCGACCTTGGCTTTCTTCTCACCTTTGCTGCACGCAACGGGCAGCGCGGCACACGCAACGACGACGGCAATCGAGGACGGACGCATGGGCTGACGATGTCACGCGTCGCCCGCGCCATCAATGTAGGATGCGCCCGTGCTGCGCTACGCGATCTTCGTTGCAACCGCTTTGCTCGTCGGTTGTCCAAGTAAACAGCCGGAGGCTCCGCATTCGCCCGAGGACACCGCGCTGCGCATTCGCATTGCGCAAGCGGAGGCGCATCGTGCCGCCGGTGTCGACGAGCTTGTACAGCTCGCGACGAGTGGCGACGTGCACCAGCGCGAGCTAGCGCTGCGTGGGCTCGGCCGCGTCGGTGGCGACAAGGCGCGCGCGACGCTCGAAGCATCGCTCGCAGACAAGGATCCGAAGGTCGTCGCGGCAGCGTGCTACGCGATCGGCGTTGCAGCGGCGCTCGACGAACCGCCGGACTGGAAACCGGGCGGCAAGCTCGTCGCCGTGCTCGCAGTCGCGCCGCTGCCCGCACTCGAGGCGCTCGGTCGCGCGGGCGATGCGACGAATCAACCGGCGCTCACCGCGAAGCTCGCCGACAAGGATCCGGCGATTGCAGCGGCAGCGGCGATCGCGCTCGGTCGCCACGGCAGGCGCAAGATCGCGTGGTCGGCCGAGGCGCGCGCGGCGCTCGCGACCGCGACGAGCCATGCGGATTCGAACGTGCGCTACGCGGCGACGTACGCGCTGTCGCGCGAGCACGAGCCGCCCGGCGACGACGCGGTGAATGCGGCGCTGATCGCGCGGATTGCCGACGAGTATCCCGAGACGCGCGCGAGTGCGATCGCGGGCCTCGCAAAGCGCAAAGCGGTCACTGCGGCGCGCAAGCAGATCGTCGAGTCGCTGCGCGATCGCGACTGGCGCGTCGCCGTCGAGGCAGTGCGCGCGCTCGCCGGTGCGAACGGCGACGACGAAGGACGCGTCGCCGTCATCGGCAGCTTGTCGGTGCGCGCAGCCCAGCTCGAGAAAGGAAGCGCAACCGAGGCGCAGGTCATCGTCGAAGCGCTGCGAACGCTGCTCGACCATCCGATAAGTAACCCGAAGTCAATTGCAACTGAATTGCATATCGTCTCGGAGCCGGCGAATGCGTCGATTCCGGCGCTCACGACGGGCTGGAGCGAGTGTCTCCAGCAAGCTGTACAGGCCAGCGCGACGAGCGGTGCGCCGACGGGCACGACAAGGGGTGCGCCGACGGGCACGGCGAGCGGTGCGCCGACGGGTACGAAGAGCGGTGCGCCGACGGGCACGACGAGCGGTGCGCCGACGGGCACGACGAGCGCTGGCGCCATCGAGGCGCTGACGACCTGTGGGCACGGCGCGCTTCCCGATCATCTGCGCCTGCCGCTGCTCGCCGATGTGGCGAAGGGCGGGGACATCGCAGCGAAGCGCGCTGCGCTGCGCGTGCTGCTCGCGCACGACGATCCGCGCGTGCGTGCGGCGGGCCTCAACCTGTTGCCCGAGACGTGGAAAGACAGCGACGCGAAAGGGCAGGCGACGATCGTCGGCACCATATCGTCGGCGCTCGCGGTGAAGAATCCCATCGTCGCCGGCACCGCGGTCGATGTCGCCGGCACGGTCTACGAGCAGCTCCCCAAGGACGACGCGCTGCGCACGACGCTCGATAACGCGATCCTGGCGCGCGCGAAGACCGAGACCGACGTCGAGCTGTCGGCGAGCCTGTACACCGCGATCGGCAAGAACGCGATTCCCGGCGGCGCCGACGTCTGCCGTGGCGGGCTCGCCGCTGCCCCCGCGCGCGCGAAGGCCGCGGCCGATTGCTTGAAGGCGCTCGGCGAAGCTGCACCACCGCAAGCCGCTGCTTCTGCCGAGCTGCCGCCCGTCGATGTCGCGACCGTGATCGGCAAGAAGCTGCGCTGGCACCTCGTCACGTCGCGCGGCGAGATCGTGATCGAGCTACGTCCCGACGTCGCGCCGTGGGCGGTCGCGTCGATCGTCGCGCTCACCGACCGCGGCTTCTACAACGGCCTCGAGTTTCACCGCGTGGTCGGCAACTTCGTCGTCCAGGGCGGCGACCCGACGCAATCGGGGTGGGGTGGACCGGGCTACACGCTGCCGGCGGAGCCCGCGAGCACTTTTGACGGCCCGGGGTACGTGGTCGGCGGTGTAGGTATCGCCGATGCGGGCAAAGACAGTGGTGGTTCTCAGTGGTTCATCATGCACTCGCGCGCACCTCACCTCGACGGGCGGTACACGTGGATCGGGAGCGTTGTCGACGGGCAGAAGTACGCGGATGCACTCTTGATTGGGGATCGGGTCGAGCGCGCTTCCGTTGAGCGATAGATTCGCGGAACTGCTCGGAAACGAGCGTTGTCGTGATTGCATGCAAAATAGATCGGCGGCTCGTGTCGTTCGTTCGAGGAACCACATGCGCATGCGACCACTGTTTGCCGCCGTCCTTCCACTGGGTATCGCAACTGCCGCGTTCGCAGAGCCGGCGCTTGCCAAACGCATGATCAGCGATTTCGGAGCGCCGAGCTTTCAACTGCTCGGGCGCCCGATCGGCGGAGCAAAACCCGCCCGCGAAACACCGGCGTATCTCGCCGGTCAACGCATCGCGGCCGTCGGTGATGGCGCACTCGTCATCGACTCCGACAGCGGTGATTTGATCAAGACCGACAAGGCCGGCACCCGCATCGCGTCGATCGCGATCGGCAAGAACGCGGGCCTGATGGTCTACGACCCGACCGCGAAGCTCGCCTACGTCGTCGATCGCTTGGCGAGCAAGGTGAAGGTCGTCAAGGTCGGCGAGAGGCTCGAGATCGCCGCGACGCACGCGACGCCAGCCGAGCCGTATGGCATCGCGCTGTCGCCGGATCGCAAGACGGTGATGGTGACGACGATCGCCGATCGCACGCTGGTCGCGCTCGATACCGCCAATGGCAAGGAGAAGTGGCGCACCGCGCTCGGTCGCGAGCCGCGTGGCATCGCGGTGTCGCCCGACGGCACGCGCGCGCTCGTCGCGTACCTGACGACCGGCACGGTCGATCAAGTCGACCTGCTCGAGAGCCACAAGGCCGAGCACATCGCGCTGTCGACCCAGAACATGCGCCGCGGTCGCTTCGGCGGCGGCGATGCATTCGCGCGCGGCGCGTTCACCGCGCTGTTCCTCGGCGACCAGGAAGCGGTCGTTCCGTTCCAGCGCGAGACGCCGGTCCAGGCGATCGGTGGCGGCGAGCGCACTGGC
>DASUFX010000228.1:0-5568 GCA_036274355.1 Kofleriaceae bacterium
CCGGTGCCGACGATTCCGATCGACGCGACGCCGCCCGTCGACGAAGGCATGGCGTATCTGATCGTACGCACGATTCCCGACGGCGGCACGATCAAGGTCGGCGATCAGTCCCGGCACGCAACGCGACAGCCCGGCGATCCGACGGGCGCGACGACCGCGCAGCTCGTGTTGCCGCCGGGCAAGCACGTCGTGACCGCCGAGCTCGCAGGCTTTCAGTCCGAGCAGCGGACCGTCGTGCTCGCGGCCGGTGACAACCAGCGCATCGAGATCACGTTCACGAAGAAGACCACGGGACGGCCGACGCCGATGGGCAAGCTCACCGTGCGCACGACGCCGTGGAGCGATGTCTATCTCGGAACGCGCAAGCTCGGCCAGGCGCCGTTCGCGGATCTCGAGCTGCCGGTCGGCACGCACACGTTGACGTTCAAGAACCCGTCGCGCCCGACGGTGACGAAGACCGTCACGATCAAAGCGGGCAAGTCGGTGAAGCTGAACTTCAACCTTTAGACGCTCGCTGTTTCGCGGAAAGGGCGACGCCCTCGCCTGTCGTGAGGCCCGACGAACCAGTCGGTCGTGATGGCAGCCCCGGACGCCGTCAGCCGGCCCTCGGACGATCACGGACGCGCGGGCGCGTAGTTTCCGTCGGTTGCGAGCGGCCGGCTCCTTGCTCGAAGCGTGCGCGGTATGCTGGAGGCACGACGATGCACAAGGTCTGGACCTACGCCGATCTCAGGCACACGCCGGACGACGGCAAACGCTACGAGATCTTCGACGGAGAGCTCGTCGTGACGCCGGCGCCGGGAATTCCGCACCAAGTGACCGTCTTCGAGCTCACCATGCGGCTCTATCTTCGGCTCAAGGAGATTGCGATTGCCTACATCTCCCCGGTCGACGTGCTGCTCGCCTGGGACCGCGTGCTCGAGCCGGACATCGTGGTCGTTCGGCACGAACGACAGGCAATCGTTACCGAGCGTGCGATCGAAGGCGCGCCGGATCTCGTTGTCGAAGTTCTGTCTCCGCGAGGAGCAACGCGCGACCGGGTGCGCAAGGCGCGCCTTTACGCGAACAGCGGAGTACCGGAGTACTGGATCGTCGACCCGCGCGCAAAGACGATCGAGGTCTATGCGCTCGGCGATCGCGGCTACTGCCTCGATGGCGAGTACGCTGTCGGTGACTGGCTAACGAGCGTGACGTTCGATTTCACGCTCGACGTATCCTCGATCTTTACGTTCAAGGCTCCAGCCCAGTAGCCCAGGAGTACTTCGGCTTCGTGTTGAAGTGGTGGGTCGCGTTGATCACGCGAACCGTGCCCGACTTCGAACGCATCACGATCGACTCGGTCTTTGCGCCGCCGCCGAAGAATCGCACGCCGTCGAGCAGGTAGCCCTTCGTCACGCCGGTCGCCGCGAACATGACGTGACCCTTCGCGAGATCTTCGAGGCCGTAGATGAAGTCCTCGTCCTTGACGCCCATCCGCTTCGCGCGCGCCTTCTCCTCGTCGCTGCGGAAGCGCAGGCGGCCCTGAATGTCGCCACCGACGCACTTGAGCGCGGCCGCCGCGATCACGCCCTCGGGCGCGCCGCCGGTGCCGAACAGGACGTCGATACCGGAGTCGGGATTCGCGGTCATCACCGCGCCCGAGACGTCGCCGTCTCCGATCAGACGGATGCGCGCGCCGGCCTGACGGACTTCGCCGATCAGATCGTTGTGGCGATCGCGATCGAGGATGACCGCCGTGCAATCCTGCACCTTCTTGCCCTTCGCCTTCGCGATGCGCTGCAGGTTCCAGGTCGGGCTCTCGCGCATGTCGATCACGCCGCGCGCTTCGGGGCCGACCGCAATCTTCTGCATGTACGTGTCGGGCGCGTTGAGGAACTGGCCGTCGTCGGCGATCGCGATGACGCTGATCGCGTCGGGCTCGCCGGTCGCGCACAGGTTCGTGCCCTCGAGCGGGTCGACGGCGATGTCGACCTTGGGCGATTCCTCGCCGTCCTTCCAGCCGTGACCGACCTGCTCGCCGATGTAGAGCATCGGCGCTTCGTCGCGCTCGCCCTCGCCAATGACGACGGTGCCGCGAATGTCGATCGCGTCGAATGCAACGCGCATCGCTTCGACCGCGACGTGATCGGCGAGCTTGCGATCACCGCGTCCCATCAGGCGTGCCGACGCGAGTGCGGCGGCCTCGGTGATGCGGACCACTTCAAGAGCGAGGTTGCGGTCTTGCATGCGGAAAGGTGTACGACGCGATCGGGCGTGGATCAATGCGCGGACGGGCGCGACTCGCCCTGCCCTCACGATCTTTCAGTCGCCCGTTGTAGCGCCGGCCCACATTTCGGTCGTGGATTGGGTGCGGGTCGGCGCACCCGTTGCGGGATCGATGACGAAGATCGTGCCGGCATTCGCGAATCCGAACAGCGCGCCGTCGAACCAGGCGAGCCCGGTGACCGAGTCGTACGTGGTGTCACCGAGGTCGGTCGCCGCACCGGTCGTGAGGTCGAGGCGAGATAGGTGGTTGCTCGTCGTCGTCTGCGTCGTCATCAGCGCCTCGCTGCCGGTCCATGTCAGGTCGCCACCGGGAACCACCCCGATCGGACCGATCAGCTGGGACGCGGTTCGGTTACTGGGCGAGCGCTGCGATTTCGGGCGGACCGAGCTCCTCGTCGTAGACGACGACTTCGTCGAGACGTCCACTGAACATGCGGCTGTACTGCGCGCTGTCGCGATCGCATCCGATCAGCATCGCCGAGCCATCCGTGATGACTCCTTCGCCGACGGACGAGGACGTCAATGCCGAGCCGTTGACGTATGCCGCCTTCATGCCGCCATCGTAGGTGACCGCAACGTGTAGCCACGCCCCCGGCTCGACGACGTCGTCGAAGAGCAGCGCCCTCTCGGCGCTGCCGTTATAGGTCACGTAGCGCAGCTGACGAACCATGGCGGTGTCGATCTGCCAGCTGTCGAAGGCTGTCGACGCGTACGGCTTCGCGACCGCCGTCTCGGGAACGTCATCGTTGCGGTAGATGCGCACCGCGATCGTGAAGTGCATGGGAAGCGACGGCAGCGGGAATTGCAGACAGTCATCGACACCGTCGAGCAGGAGCGCGCGGCCGTGGACGCCATCGGTGAAGCCGGGACACGTGGCCGCCGCCGACACGCACGTCGCAGCTTGACCGCTGACCGCGTCCTCGTAGTTGTCCTCGAAGTCGAAGCGCGCGAGCAGCCGCGGGTCGGACATCCCGTCACCGATCGCACGGACATCGCGGAAATCGCGGTCCGGCGGGGCATCGAAGTACGGGCCCGTGTGCAGGTCGTCGAGGCCGAATAGCGCATCGCAGCCGCCGAGCAAGACGAGCATCAGCGGCAACCACCCCCGCATCACCTCATCGTATCAGCTACCGCGTGTGATCAGGTCGCGCATGAAGTCGGGAAGCGCGCGCGGCTTGCCGCCGGGGCCAATCACCGCGTGTCGCGTGTAGCCCTCGGCGAGCAGCTCGTGGCCACGGCGCACCTCGTAGAGAAACCGGAGCGACGCTGCGCGCACTTCGCCGATGTGTGTCTCGACGACGATCACGTCCTCGTACAGCGCCGGCCGCTTGTAGTTGCAGTGCGCTTCGACAACCGGCAGTGCGACCTGTGCGTCCTCGAGATCCTTGTAGCTGCGACCGAGCGCACGCCAATACGACGCGCGTGCGCCCTCGAAGAAGCGCAGATAGTTCGCGTAATAGACGACGCCCATCTGATCGGTGTCGCCGAAGATGATCTGGTACTCGTAGCGGTGCCGCATCATCCGGCAATCCGAATCACGCGCGCGGGCGTCTTCACGACGGCGAGCCGATCGATCTCGGCGAGTGCACGGCGAATGTCGCCTTCGCGCGCTTCGTGAGTCAGCACGACGACAGCGACTGGATCGACGGACTTCGTGTCCTGGACGACCTGCTCGATCGACACCGAGCACGAACCGAGGACCGTCATCAACTTGCCGAGGACGCCGGGCTCGTCGACGACGCCGAAGCGCAGGTAGTACTTCGCGCGGATGTCGGCAAGCGGCAACAGCGGCCGGGCGACGGCAGGACGCGGACGTACCGGACGTGCTCCGCCGGCGGCGCGCGCAAAGATATTGCGGCCGATCTCGATGATGTCGCTGACGACGGACATCGCGGTCGGCAGCATCCCGGCACCGGCGCCGTAGTACATCGACGGGCCGAGCGCGTAGCTCTGCACGTAGACCGCGTTCTTCGCACCGCTGACGTCGGCGAGCAGCCAGTTGTGCGGCACGAGCGCGGGATGGACGCGCGCCTCGACCGCCGTACCGTGATCACGCGCGATCACGAGCGGCTTGATCACGTAGCCAAACTTTTCGGCATACGCGAGATCGATCGGCTCGACGACATCGATGCCATCCTTCGCGATCGCGTTGACGTCGACGCTGGTGCCGAAGCATAGCGAGACCAAGATCGCGAGCTTGTGCGCGGCGTCGCCGCCGCCGATGTCGAGCGTCGGGTCGGCTTCTGCGTAACCGAGTCGCTGCGCGTCGGCGAGGATGTCGTTGAACGGCCGCCGCGTCTCGGTCATCGTCGACAAGATGTAGTTCGACGTGCCGTTGACGATGCCCCACAGCGCCTCGACCTTGTCGCTCGCGAGGCCTTCGCGCAGGACACGGATGATCGGCACGCCGCCGCACACCGCGGCCTCGTAATACACGTCGACGCCGGCCGCCTCGGCGGCGCCGAACACCTCGGCACCGCACTCGGCGAGTAGCGCCTTGTTCGCGGTGACGACCTGCTTGCCGCTTTCGATCGCGCTCAGCACCACGCGCTTCGCTTCGGTGGTGCCGCCGATGAGCTCGCACACGATGTCGACGTCGGGCCGCTTGATGAGCCCGTCGAGGTTCGTCGTCAACAGCGTGCGATCGACATCGACCACGCGTTTTGCCTTCGCCGGATCGCGAACCGCGATCCCGCGCAGCGCGATGCGCGCACCGAGCCGTGCCTCGATCGCCGCGGCATTGTCTTCGAGGAGCTTGACCACGCCGCCACCGACGTTACCGAGCCCGAGGAGCGCGACTCCGATCGTGCGCGACATCAGCCACCTCGCTTGAACGAGTAGTGCTCGGTCACGATCAGCCACGCATCGCCTTCCTGGCGCAAGACGATCGTGAGTGCACCGGACTCGCTGACCGTGGTGATACCGTCGCCGAGCTCGCGGGTCATCGCGGCGGTCGCCACTGCAGCGGTCGGCGCAAGCGACTGGACCTGGATGTCCTTGAGACGCACGTGGACTTCTTTGTAGCGCGCGATCCGGTCCTTGAGCATGCGCTCGACCGAGCTCCACCCGACCAGCGGCATGCCTTCTTGGACGACCACCAGATCGATGTCGTGCGCGTACAGCTTGGCCAGCGCGTCGAAGCTGCGGATCTCGTATGCCTGCCGCCACTGCTCGATCGTCGCGCGGGCGCTGGCAACCACTTCCTTGGGCGTTGCCGGGCGTCTCGGCGTCGTGCCTTCGCTGCCGCGCGGGCAACCTGCCAGGACGAGCGCGATGACAAACGCAACGCCGTGTCTCATGCGC
>DASUFX010000229.1:0-4624 GCA_036274355.1 Kofleriaceae bacterium
GAGCCGCCACCTGCGGCGCCCGCCGGAGGTGTTCCGAATACCTCGGCACCGGCGATCGGACCGACGGGGGCTCCAGCGACGAAACCGGGCGCCGCTCCCGTTGCCGGCGCACAGCCGCAGCAAGTGTCGATTCCCGGCGCGACTGCACCGGCGACGAAGCAAGGCGCGCTGATGGATCGCAAGCTCGTGAAGCCGTCGGCGGAGCTCGCTGCGATCAAGTTCGATCTCGAGCCGAACTGGGATCGCGACTACGGCGAAGCGGGCACGTTCTCGCTCGTCGTCAAAGTGCCGAACACGGAAGAGTCGCGCGTGTTCGCGGCGCACTACGGCTACGAAGAGCAGAGCGCGCCGTTCGACTGCGACCAGTACCGCAAGTTTCTCGAGGACAAGAAGATCATGACGGTCACGCTCGACCGTCAGCGCGGTGCGGCCTGCTACATCGAGGGCAAAGAGCCAAACGGCGTGCTCGCGTATCGCTATCTCGTGAACTACGGCGGCAAGCGGCTCTTGTGCAACGGATCGCTCTACAAGGATTCCGCGTCGACGGCGCTAGGTGATCTCCGCGACAAAGTCCTGATGCAGGCCAAGAAGATCTGCGAGACGTTGGCGTTGTAGCGACGGACCCACCGGGTATAGTGCCCGCCGGTCCCGCATGTCCTATCTCGTCCTTGCTCGCAAATATCGGCCGACCACGTTCTCCGAAGTAGTCGGTCAGGAGCACGTGACCCGCACGCTGGGCAACGCGTTCGCGACCGGGCGCGTGCACCACGCATTCTTGTTCTGCGGCCCGCGCGGCTGCGGCAAGACCACGCTGGCGCGCATCGTCGGCAAGGCGCTCAACTGCGAGAAGGCGCCGAAGAATAGCGTCGGTACCGCAGAGCCGTGCGGCGAGTGCAGTGCGTGCACGAGCATCGCGAACGGCAGCGCCGTCGATTACCAGGAGATGGACGGCGCGAGCAATCGCGGTATCGATGCGATTCGCGAGCTCACCGAAGCGGTGCGCTACCAGCCCGCGGTGCTGCGCAAGAAGGTCTACGTCATCGACGAAGTCCACATGCTCACCACCGAAGCGTTCAACGCGCTGCTCAAGACGCTCGAAGAGCCGCCTCCGCACGTGACGTTCGTGCTCGCGACGACCGAGCCGCACAAGCTGCCGAACACGATCCTGTCGCGGTGCCAGCGCTACGACTTCAAGCTCGTGCCGGCGTCGCGCCTCGCGCAGCATCTCGCGAGCATCTTCAAGCAAGAGAAGCTGAAGATCGAAGCGGGCGCGATCAGCCTCGTGGTCCGCGAGTCGGGCGGTAGCGTGCGCGATGCGCTGTCGCTCTGCGACCAGATCATTTCGTACGTCGGCGACGACAAGATCACCGAGGCGCACGTCGCAGAAGTGCTCGGCGTCGCCGATCGCTCGCTGACGCGCACGCTCGTGAAGTCGCTCGCGAACGGCGATGCCGGCACCGCGCTCGCGGCGGTCGAATCGGCGATCGAACGCGGCGTCGACGAAGTTCAACTCGCCCGCGCGATCGTGCGCTACCTGCGTGACCTCGCGGTGCTCCAGGTCGCGCCGAACAAGCCGGAGCTCATCGACGCGTCGGATGAAGAGCGCGCCGAGCTGACCGAAGAAGCCGGCCAGATCGATCGCACGCGCGTCACGCAGATGTTCGATCGCATGCTGCGGTGCTGCGACGAGCTCGGCAAGACGCTGCAGCCGCGCCTCGTGCTCGACTGCGCGCTGATCGACGTCGCGACGATCGAGCCGCTCGTGCCGCTCGGCGATTTGATCGATCGGCTTGGCGAGCTGGAAGCTCGCGTCGCCAAGGGAGGCGGCGGGCCCAGGCCCACATCGCCGCCGGCTGGTGGAGCGCGCGCGCCGAAGATGACGGCGCCGCACACGCCGTCGAGCAAAGGCAAGACGATGAGCATGGGGGCCGGCGAAAGCGCGCCGTCGTCGGCCCGTGCAAACGAAACGAGCGCGCCTGTCCGTACCGAAGCACCTCGCGTCGAGAGCGCTCCGGTTCCTCGATCGGTACCGGAGGCGGTGCCGGCGACGCAGAGCGCTCCGACACCATATTCCGGCTCGCTGAGCTCGCCGGTGGCCATGCAGCCGAGCGGTCCGGTGCCGAAGGCGGAGACGGTCGCGTCGGGAAGCGGACCGAATCCGCCGACGATCGCGGTGCCGTCGTCGCAGCACGAAGCGCTCGCGGCGTGGGCGAAGGTCATCGACTACCTCGAGGAGCAACGGAAGATCTCGCTGCGCGGCTATTACGAGTTTGCCCGCGTGCTCAAATGGACCGCGACGGACCTCGAGCTCGGGTTTGCGGCCGACGACGACAGCAAATGGGCCGGCGAGAATGCCGGCGAGCAAGCGAATATCAACGAGCTACGCAGCGTGCTTGCCGATCTCGGCCACAAGGTCAAGGTGACGGTAAGGATGCTCGACGCGACGGAATCTCAAGCCACGCAGGTGCGCTCGATCGTCGAGTCGACTCGAGAGAAGTCGTCGGCGGAGCGCACGAAGCGCGAGCAGGAAGCGCGCGAGCATCCGATCACGAAGCACGTGTTGCAGGCGTTTGGCGCCTCCATCAAGGAGATCAAGACCGATGTCTAACGGAAAGATGCCCGACCTCAATGCTCTGATGAAGCAGGCGCAGAAGCTCCAAGGCGATGTGCAGAAAGTCCAAGAGGAGCTCGCGCAGATGCAGTGTGATGGCGCCGCCGGCGGCGGGCTCGTCACCGCGACCGTGAACGGTCAGTTCGAAGTCGTGCGCGTGAAGATCGACAAGAGCGTCGTCGATCCGAACGACGTCGGCATGCTCGAGGACTTGATCACGGCGGCGATCAACGCAGCGGGGACGCGCGTGCGCGAAGTCAGCAAAGAGAAGATGGCGTCGGTCATGGGCGGCATGGGCGGGATGCCGGGGATGCCGGGTCTGTTCTAGATGGCTGCCGATCCGATCCGCCGGCTGGTGCAGGAGCTGTCGCGCCTGCCAGGGATTGGGGAGAAGACGGCGACTCGGCTCGCGTTCCACCTGGTGCGCGGCAATCGCCAGCAGGTGCTCGACCTCGCGCAGGCGCTCGTCGATGTCACCGACAAGATCCGGCTGTGCTCGGTCTGCATGAACATGACCGAGGCGGATCCGTGCACGCTTTGCGCGGACCCGCGTCGCGACGGCGAGGTGATCTGCGTGGTGGCGACGCCCTCCGACCTGATCGCGATCGATCGCGGCGGTCATTTTCGCGGCCGGTACCACGTGCTGCACGGCCTGTTGTCGCCGCTCGAGGGCATCGGCCCTGACGACATCCGCGTCGCCGAGCTCGTGCGCCGCCTCGGTGGGGACCCGCCGGTTCGCGAGGTCATCATCGCGACCAGCCCCAGCGTCGACGGCGAAGCGACCGCGATGTACGTCGCGCGCGTGCTCAAGCCCCTCGGGGTTAAGGTCTCGCGGATTGCGACCGGGCTGCCTGTAGGTGGGGAGCTCGAATACAGCGACCAAGCCACGATTGCCCGCGCCCTGGCCGGGCGGGCTCAGATGTAGATCTGGGCCCCGTAGAGTTGAACGAAATCATTGGGCTTGTTACCGTGACTCGACGGCGGGGAGTCCTCGGTTTCGAAGGGCTTACCTACCAGAGGAGCCAAGGCCGCGATGATCCAACAGCTCGTCATGTACGAGGAGGAACTGGCGCAGATCAATCATGTCTGCGAAGTCCTTCATCGAGACGCAAACGCTAGGGCGGTGCTCGTCATCGACAAGAACGGTCAGGCATTCGCACAGGCGGGTGAGGTCGAGCAACTCGACGTCACGTCACTGTCGTCGCTGACTGCGGGTAACGTCGCCGCCACCGGCGCGATCGCCTCGCTGCTGGCGGAGAAGGAATTCGCCGGTCAGTTCCACGAAGGCGAAAAGACCAACGTCCACATCTCGATCGTGGGCCAGCGCGTCATTCTCGTCGTGCTGTTCGACGAGCGGTCGTCGCTGGGTCTGGTCCGCTTGCGCGTTCGCAAGGCGACGGGCGAGCTCGTTCAGGTCCTCGACGTTCTCACGAAGAAGAGCCAGTCGGGATCGCAGCCATCGGTGTTCTCGGAGATCACGGACGACGACATCGACAACCTCTTCAACGACTAGGCCCTCGCGATGAGCTTCATCAATTACAGTTCGCGCGAGATCAACTGCAAGATCGTCTACTACGGTCCCGGCTTGTGCGGGAAGACCACGAATCTGCAGTACATCTACAACAAGACGAACCCTGAAGCGAAAGGCAAGATGATCTCGCTCGCGACCGAGACCGAGCGCACCTTGTTCTTCGACTTCTTGCCGCTCTCGCTCGGCGAGATCCGCGGCTTCAAGACCCGCTTCCACCTGTACACGGTGCCGGGCCAGGTGTTCTACGACGCGAGCCGCAAGCTGATCCTCAAGGGCGTCGATGGTGTCGTGTACGTCGGCGACTCGCAGATTGAGCGCATGGAAGCGAACATCGAGTCGCTCGAGAACCTGCGCTCCAACCTGCAGGAGCAGGGCTACGATCTCGACAAGCTTCCCTACGTCGTGCAGTACAACAAGCGCGACCTGCCCAATGCGATCCCGCTGCCGGAGCTCGAGGAAGCGTTGAACCCGACCAAGGTTCC
>DASUFX010000230.1:0-6075 GCA_036274355.1 Kofleriaceae bacterium
ACGCTCGCCGACCAGAAGCTCGTCTCGAAGGCACAGGTCGAGCAGCAGCAGGCGCAAGCCGCGACCGACGAAGCGACGGTCTCGGCAGCCGAGTCGAACGTGGTCGCGCAGGAAGCGAACGTGCGCCGGCTCGTCGAGCTCCAAGGGTTTGCGAAGGTCAGCGCACCATTCGCCGGCACGATCACCGCGCGCACGATCGATCGCGGCACGCTGGTCGGCGAGGGCGGTGCGACACCGATGTTCACGCTCGTCGCGACCGATCCGGTGCGCGTCTTCATCGACGTCCCACAGAGCGTGGCGCCCAGCGTGAAGGTGGGCACCGATGCAGCGGTGACGGTGCGCGAGTACGCGGGCCGCGCGTTCGCCGGCAAGGTCACGCGCGCGGCAGGCGCGCTCGATCCCGAGCTGCACGTGATGTCGACCGAGATCCAGGTGCCGAACACCGACAACGCGCTCCTGCCCGGCATGTACGTGCAGGTCGCGCTGACGCTCGCGGTACCGCATCGCGTGCTCGAGATTCCGTCGACGGCACTGTACAGCGACGCGCAAGGCCTCCGCGTGGCGACCGTCGATGCGCAGCAGCGGATCAAGTTCGCGCCGATCACGATCGAGCGCGACACCGGTCAGTCGCTGTGGATCGCGACCGGCCTCACCGGCGACGAGCGCATCCTCAAGATCGCAGTGCCGACGCTCCTCGACGGCGATGCGGTCGAGATCGCGACGCCGCCGCCGTCTCCGCCGGCCGAAGCCAAGAAGTAGCTCGAACGAGCCTTCTGTAGAGCATGGCGTCGAAGGAGCGGCCTGCCGCTTCGCGGCTCCCAGAGGAACGCCAAGGGGCCAAAACGCCAAGAACGCCAAGGGAAGGGTTTCGGGATCGCGTTCTGCTCGTGCGGTCGTTCGTGCAGAGCGCGATCAAGAAGACTTTCTTCTTGGCGTTCTTGGCTGCCTTGGCTCGTCTTGGCGTTTATCTCCGACGCGGCGAAGCCGCCTGCGTGCGATCGTTTGATCTGAATCGGGTCAGAAGAGCTCGCCCTGGTTCGGATTGCCGAGTGGCGCGATGCACTGCGCGTCGTCGTACTGCGCCGACGCCATGCGCGTCGTCACCGTGTCGGTGGGCCAGCCCGTCGGGTGCTCGGCAGCGGCGAGTAGGTCGGTCGCAGCGTCGGGGCTGACGGTCGGATCGAGCCAAGCTTCGAACGCGGTTGGCGGCACGACGATCGGCATTGCATCGTTCACACGCGTGACGAGCGGTGGGCCGAGCAGCAGCGCGAAGCTCGCGATACCGTCGTCGTCGTTGATGTTCCAGATGCCGGCGAACGCGATCACCGTGCGTGGCTCGGGGTGGAAGCACACCGGCTGCTTGAGCTCGCGCCACGCGTAGCAGCCGTCTGCGAGCACGAGCACGCGTTGTTTCTTGAACGCGTCGCGGAGCAGAGGCGTGCCGGCGACGGCTTCGAGCGGCGCCGCATTGACGAGCGGTCCCCGTTTGCCGCCGTGACCACGCCAGCGCGGCAACAGCCCCCACCGCATGAGCTCGATGACGCGGGTGCCGTCGCTCACGATCGTAACGGGCGCATGCTGCCCGGGGGCAATGTTGAAACGTGGCGCCAGATCACAGGCGCGCGCGGCACCGACTGCCGTAATCGCGCCGTCGACGTTGGTCAGCGTGTAATGCAGCTCGCCACGCATCGCGTTCCCTCTCGCCCAAGCGTAGCTAGAATCGCGGGACTGTGAAGTAAAGCTGGCGTCAACGACGGCAAGTGCGACAGTGGCGCTCACAGCGCGGCGCGGGTGTAAGGTCCCCCGCATGTCAGCCAGCCGCCGTGAATTCCTGCGTGACACGACCATTGCGTTGGCCCTGCTCCCACAGGTCGCAAATGCGAAGCCGTCGTCGAAGAAAACCGCTGTCGAGCTCCCGGCGGTGATCGCCACCTGGGACTACGGCATCACGCTGTGCACCGCTGCACAGAAGGTGCTCGCCGGCGGCGCCGACATCCTCGACGCGCTCGAGAAGGGCGTGAACGCGGTCGAGGACGATCCGTCCGTGCACACGGTTGGCTACAACTCGTGGCCAAACGAAGAGGGTGTCGTTCAGCTCGACGCGTCGATCATGGATGGCCGCGGTCATCGCAGCGGCGCGGTCGGTGCGCTCGAAGGCATCAAGAATCCGATCTCGGTCGCGCGCAAGGTGATGGACAAGACGACGCACGTGATGGTCGTCGGCCCGGGTGCGCTCGCGTTCGCGAAGAAGATGGGCTTCAAGGAAGAGCCGCTGATCACACCGGAGACGCTGAAGGAATGGAAGGCGCTGAAGAAGGAGAGCTTCTGGCGCGACAACCACGACACCGTGTGCTGTATCGGCATCGACGCGAAAGGCAATCTCGCGAGCGCGGTGTCGACTAGCGGACTCTCGAACAAACTACCTGGCCGACTCGGCGACTCGCCGATCATCGGCGCGGGCAACTACTGCGATAACGAGATCGGTGCGGCGTGCGCGACTGGCATCGGCGAGCTCGCGATCAAGAACGCGGCGTCGTTCGCGATCGTCGAACGCATGCGCGCGGGTCTCGATCCGAAACGCGCATGCGACGAGATCCTCGCGCGCGTTGTCGCTCACCATCCCGAGGTGAAGACGAACGACAAAGCGCAGCTCGCGTTCATCGCGATGAACAAGCGCGGCGAGGTCGGCGGTGCCGCGCTCCGCAAGCAGACCAAGGTGTTTCGGTACGCACTGTTCCGTGGGACGAAAAATGCGCCCGCGCTCGTCGACGTGAAGCCACTGCTGGGCTGAAGACAAACATCGGATGAGGTGCGTTTCTCGTCGGGAATCACCCATCCGGGTACTGCAGCCTACGTGGTGTGTCAGACCGCTTTGGTATGACAGCTCACATGGAGCGATTCCCTCGAGGAAGCCTGGCGCCATATGACTTCCCTGCGGTTGCCACGGTAGCGCCCACAGCAGTGAGCAAGCCGCCTACGGTCATCAGCGCAGAAACAGCCGCCACGGATGCAGAAGCTGCGGCGAAGCAATGTGATCTCTCCACGACATGCCCCAATTGCAGCGCGGAGATGGTTCCCGAGCACGCGCACTACCGCTGTGGAGCATGCGGCTACAGAGATTCGTGTTGCTTCTGACAGTCGCGAACAGCGGAGTTGCGATCACTACCGTCGATCGTGATTCGTGTGTGCACTGACGTTCGACGAGCAAATCGCAATTCGAATTGCTTCTGATCGCGGATCGCGATTCGCGTTCGTGCCAGCTCACTGTTAGCGAAAAGGACCCGTTCGCTAACCCGCACACGCTCGACGTTGTGCGAGAGTGTTCTTCGTCGACGGCTTTGGGGAGTCGCTCGACGAGTTCGCGAAACGAGTTCTTCTGAGCGATGGCTCGGTAGAGACATCTCACCGACCATCCACGTCGATGTCGGTCATGCTTTGACGACTCGGGGGGAGTAATGAGACCGATGGATTTTGGACGACCGGTGGGGGCCGCTCATCCGCCATTCATTATCGCTGCACTGGATTGTCGAGAGCTGGGAACTCTCGATCGCGCCATGGCAGCACTCGACACTGCAGCTGAAAGCAGTGTCGACGCGATCAAGCTCGATCGCATGCCGTGGGCATGGAGCGCGCGACTGATCCAGCGCGCCGAGTCGCGTAACCTGACGCTGCTCGCGACTGCTCTCGACGAAGATGCAGTGACGCGACTCGATTGGCTCGGTGCAGCCGGCTTCTATCTCGTGTTCGATTGGTCCGATCTGGATCTCGTCGCGACGGCCGCGCGCACGGGTAAGCCGGTCGTGCTGCAGGTCGGCACCGCATCCGAGCTCGAGCTTGCCGAAGTCGTCTCGACCGTTCATGCGAACGGCGACGGCGGCATCGCGCTCGTGCAATCGGTGATCGACATCGACCTCGAAGGTCTCGAAGCGCTCCGCCGGGTCGGCTCGGTGGTCGGCATCGCGGATCGTTCGCGTGGTCCGGCGATTGCGCTCGCCGCGATCTCGAAGGGTGCGAGCATCGTCGAGAAACGGTTCTCGCTGCGCAGTGACGGTAAGGAGCTATGCCCGGCCGAGCTCTCGACGGTCGTTCGCGACTGCGAGCAGGCATGGGCACAGCTTGGTCACGATCGCCGTTGGACGATAAACTAGTCGCGTGAATCACCCGCGGATGACGTCGAGTGGACGCCGGCTGGCGTTCTTTATCGCCGTCCTGATCGCATTCGCATTACCGAAGCGCGTCGAGTGCAGCTTTCCGGGCGACGAGTGCGCGCACACGGTCGGCCGCGAGCAATGCACGCACTACGAAGTCGAGCCGTGGGTGTTTTACGGGCTCGAGCACTTGTTCAGACGCGACATCGGCTTTGCGTACACGTCGGGCGAAGACTGTCGCTAAGCGATTGTCGCTCTGGCGCGCAGCTTGCGACGCCTCACCTTCGGAGGCGCAGCAATGAAGGTAGCGAATTTCCCCGGTGCCGTATTACTCGGTGCTGGGCTCATGTTTTTTCTCGATCCGGTGCGCGGACGCAAACGGCGCGCGCGGATGAACGAAGCGATGACGCACGCGCAAAGGCACGAGCGCGAGCTTCTCGGCAAAGCGACGCGTGATGCTCGGCATCGTGCGCATGGTTTGGTCGAACGCGTAAAGCATCGGCCATCGCCTGATGCGCCAGATCAGGTGATCGAGAGCCGCGTGCGGGCGTGTCTCGGGCGCGCCGTGTCGCATGCGAGCGCGTTAGACGTTGTCGTGGTCGGCGGCCGCGTGATCTTGCGCGGTCCGGTACTCGCTCACGAGGCGGACTTCACGGTGCGCGCAGTACATCGCATTCCGGGCGTTCAGCACGTCGTCGATCAAATGGAGCGTCACGACAAGCCGGGCACCATCCCAGCGCTGCAAGGGGAGGGACGTGCGCAGCGTCGTGCGTGGTCTCCGACGGCGCAGGTGGCGGCGACGGCAGCGGGCTCGCTGCTGTTTCTGTACGGCATGCTCCTGCGCAGAGGCCTCGTCGGCAAGCTCCTCGGCGCCGGCGGCGCTGCGCTTGCGGTGCGTGGCACCGTCAATCGACCGATGGCCGAGTTCGTCGGCCGCCGCGGTGGCATCGCGGTGCAGAAGACGATCGTGGTGCAGCGTCCCGTCGACGCGGTGTTCGAGCTGATGAGCAAGCTCGAGAACTTCCCGCTGTTCATGGAGCACGTGAAGGAGATCGATCTCGAGCTCGGCGGACGCAAGTCACGGTGGACTGTCGACGGTCCAGCTGGCACGACCATCCAGTTCGAGGCGGAGACCACCGAGTACCAGCCGAACAAGCTGATCGCGTGGAAGACGCTGCCGAATCAACCGGTCGAGCACGAAGGCCGCGTGCGGTTCGAGGAGACGCCGGCGGGCACGCGCGTGCACGTGCAGATGACCTATCGCCCGCCGGGCGGCGTCGTCGGTCACGCGATCGCGCATATCCTCGGCTGGGACCCGAAGGGGCGCATGGACGACGACCTCGTGCGCGTGAAAGCGTTGCTCGAAGAAGGCAAGACGCGCGCGCACCAGCAACGCGTCGAGCTGGCCGATCTGCACTGATATAGTCGGCCTGTGGAGCGAGATATCGCAGGGTGGCTTGCGACGCAGGTCGATCTGCGCGAGACGGCGCCTAGTACGACGATCGTGCCGAAGGGCGACGAGGTTGCGCGCTCGCTCGCGCTGCTCCAGCAGATGGCGGGCCAGTCGTTGCTCGCCTCCGTGCAGCTGCGGCCGGGCAACGTCATCGGCGAAGGCGGGATGGGCGTCGTCCGCGAGGCGGAGCAGGTCGCGCTCGGTCGCATCGTCGCGATCAAGACGCTGAAGCCCGGCAAGCGCGACGTGGTCGCGGCGCGCGACCTGTTGCGCGAAGCATGGGTGAGCGGCTCGCTCGAGCACCCGAACGTCGTGCCGGTCCATCATCTCGGCCTCGACGATGACGGCATGCCGGTGCTCGTGCTCAAGCGCGTCTCCGGTGTCGAGTGGAGCAAGCTGATGGGTGACCAGGCCGAGGTCGCGCGGCGGTTCGGCGCGACCGATTTGCTCGCGTGGAACCTCGGCATTCTCGCG
>DASUFX010000231.1:0-9400 GCA_036274355.1 Kofleriaceae bacterium
CGCGCTCCGTGCATTTGTCGCCGCCGGAGGCAAACAGCTCGTGCTGCTCGGCGCCGGCTTCGATTGCCGCGCGCTGCGCCTGCCCGAGCTAGCCGATGTGCGCGTGCTCGAGGTCGATCATCCGGCGACGCAAGCGCGCAAGCGTTCGGTGCTCGATCAGATTGGCGCGCACTCGCACGCGACGTACGTGGCGTGGGACTTCGAGGGCCGCGCGATGGAGGACTTGCCGGACATCCTCGACGAGGCAGGCCTCGAGGTCGCGCTGCCCGTGTTCACGATCTGGGAAGGCGTGACGATGTACCTGACGGAACCGGCGATCGACTCGTCGCTGCGTGCGATTCGTGCGTTCGGCGGACCGGGCTCGCAGCTCGCGCTCACGTACTTCGCGAAGTCGCGCATCGAGAAGCCGTCGCTGATCACGCGCGCGATGGCGGCGGTCGTCGCGACGTTCGGCGAGCCGTGGAAGTTCGGTTGGACCCCGGAAGAGCTGCCCGACTATTTGGCCGATCGCGGCTTCTCGCTCATGCGCGACGTCGCGATGTCGGAGGCCGCGCGCGAGCTGTTGCCGCCGGATCTCGCGGCGCATGTGGCGAATCCAGACCGACGTTTCGCCGTGGCGGCATCGGAATCGATTGCCGTTGCCGCGTCGTAACTTTGTGTTGAAGCGTGTACGTGAGCCAGAGCACGACGAGGGTTTCAGTACTTAGACCTGTCAAGTCGTGCATTCACCGACGGTGAGAGCTAGGATCTGGTTCATGCAGCGAATCCTTTTGCCCGTGGTAGCAGCGCTCGGCCTCGCGGCCGGTTGTTACACCCAAGGCGACGTTGGAGTCGGCTACTCGTATGGGTACGCGGCGCCAGCGCCCAGCATGTATTACGTAGAGCCCGGCGTCTCCGTCGTGGCGTACTCGGATTATCCGGTCTTCTACTCGGATAACTACTATTGGCGCTACGACGGCGGCCTCTGGTACCGCTCGAGCTACTACAACGGCGGCTGGGTCGCGTGGAACAACGTGCCGTACCGCGTGCGCTCGATCGATCGCCCGGCTCGCTACGCGCGGTTCACGCCGGGCCAAGGCTGGTCGCGCGAGCCGTACAACGGCGGCTATCGTGGCAGCTACCAAGGCGGCGTTCGCGATCACCGCACGTACCAGCCCGCGTATCGCAGCACGTACCAGGCGCCCGCGCCGAACGTCCGCGATCATCGCGCGCCGACCTACTCGGCTCCGCAGCCGCAGCCCCGTACAGTTGCGCCCGGCGGTGGACCCGCGGTCCGCGACCATCGTCGTCGCTGATCGCAGCTAACTGCACGTAGAGCGCCGGCCTCGTGCCGGCGTTTTCGTTTTCGGTCAGCTCTCGACGAGCGTCGCGAGCTTGCGCAGCGAGATGCTCCAGCCGAGCTCGTTGTCCGCAGGCGAGATGCCGGGCGGAACATTGTCGTGGACCGCGGTGAGCTGCGTGCCCTCGTCCGCGTCGGCGAGCTCGATGGTCACCGTCATCTCGCCCTTCATCGTCGGGTCATCGGTCTCGAACTCGATCAGCTCGACGACGCGCTGGTCGGGCACCAGCTCGACGAAGCGGCCGTGGAACGTGTCGGTCTGCGGCGACGTCTTGCCGGTGTCGGTCGGCGCGTCGTACGTGAGCGAGATGCGGAAGCGGCCGCCAATACGCGGCTCGAACACGTGCACGTGGCTGGACATGCCGGTCGGCACCATCCACGTCGCGACCGCTTTTGCATCGAGAAATGCGCGATAGATGTCGGAGCGTGGTGCGTTGATGTACAGCGTGATGCGCGTGGCGCTCACGCCGGCTTCGCTTTCTTCGCGGTGGGCTTCGCCGGCTTCTTCGGTTTGACCGGCACGAGATCGGGCTCGCCGTAATGATCCCACTCGCCGCGGCCGCCAACGCCGATCCATTCGCGACCGCTCGGCAACGGTACGACCATGTTGTACGCGTCGCGGCCGGGCTCGAACATCTCGACGCGTGCGACCGGCTCGAGCGACCGGTCGTAGATGACGAACTGTTCCTTGCGATCGTCCGACGCGATGAACTGGTCGCCGATCCGATTCAGGTGCATGACGTCACCCGGGACATCGCGTACGCGCTCGCCCGTCGGCGAGAACAGGACGATGCGATCGGCGCTCCGATTGTGCTTCGCCTTGTCCTCGAGCGTGCGCGCGAGCGTGATCACGTGACCATCCGACAGCGCGGCGACACCGATGAACACGTGCTCGGCATCGGCCTCGATCGTGCGCGCCATCCGGCGCTTTGCGACATCGAGCTCGGCAAGCCGCGAGCCTTCGCACAGCCACAATGTGTTGCCGCTTTTCGGATCGAACGACTGCGGCGAGTACAGCACCGTGCCGTGCGTCGCATCGCCGCGCTGATCCTCGACACGGCCAGCGAGCTCACCGGTGCCGGCGTCGATCACCATCCACGGCTGCCGCGCGTCGTCCGCCCACACGAGGTACGGGCCGACGAGCGCGATCAGCTTGCCGCCGACGACAGGTGCCGTCGCGACGCGGCCATCGCCGCGATGGATCTCGAGGCCGCTCTCGGTCTGGTTCCACTGCAAGTAGCGGCCGTCGGTGCAGTGCGCGAAGCCCGCCTGTTTAGCGCCCTTCTCACCGGTGCGCAGATCGTAGCGGTGGCCGCGATACACGACCTGCCCGTCCGCGATGACGTCGACCGTCGCAACCTCGGAGCCGCTCGGCTTCTTACCGTAGCGGCGGAGATGGACGTAACTCGTCATCGTTCGAGGATACAGGAGAACGCTGGCTACAGTTTTGCAGGGATCCAGAAGTCGCGTGGATACAAGCGATGCAACGTCGCATCCTTGCCCACTGCACTTTTCAAGTAGTCCTGGTAAGCGGCGATCTGCTTCTCCGGTCCGATCACGAAGTAGATCGCGTTCGGATCGAGCTTCGCGTACCCGGGCAACACCTTGCCGTAGACGGCCTCCATGCGGCCGAACAGCTCGTTCGCGAGATCCGGTCGCTTCGTCGCGTCGAGCACGCGCGACCGGAACGTCTTCACGACCTCGGGCGTGAGGCCATCGACGAGGTTCGCGGCCATCGCGCTCGCGCGGGCCTCGAAGCCAATCGCGACGCGCGAATCGAATGCCTTCGCGATCGCATAGCGCGCGATATTCGGATCGGATTTCGCTTTCTTCAGCTGATCGATCACGAAGCGCAGCGTCTGCGGCAATAGCGGGCAGCGCTCCGCGTAGTACCGGATCGTGCCGTCACTGATGCTCGGGCGCAGGCCGTTCGAATACGCGAGGCCGGCCGCCCAGGTCTTCATGAAGATCGAGTGCGCGCCGTGGCCGGAGTAGAGGTTGCCGGTCAGGTAGTCGAGCACGTGGCCTTCGTCGGCGTCGGTGTAATACGCGTTCGGCGCGAGGTTCAAGAACACGCCGCTCGACGTCGACGGCACGACGAGTCCGACGAACTGCGGCGACTTTGCTTTCGGATCGCGCTGTGCGAGACGCGCGCGGAACGGCTTGTCGGTGCTGTCGGCGACGTCGGCGACCGTCTCGGCCGGCACCTCGCGTACGAACGCTTCGACATCGCCGGCAAGCGCCGCCTGGTTCGCTTTCGAACCGACCTCGACGATGCGAGCGCGTGTGCCCTGCACCACCGCCTTGCGTACCTCCTCGAGCTTCACGAGCGCCGCAGGTGCGCCGACCTTGAGATCCGCCGCCATCTCGCGGCACAGGTAATTCCAGTCGCCGGCGAGCGAGCCATCGGGCAGATCGGGGACGAGCGCACCGAGGTGCTTGCCCGCTTGGATGGCGAGTGGCTTCGCCTTCTCCGAAAGCTTGCCGGCGGCGTCGGTCCAGCGCGCGAGCGTCGCGGTCTTCGGCTTCGTGCCCTTCGCGAGCGCCTCGGACAGCTCCATCAGCTCGGCGCGCTTCAGCGACTTCGCATCCGCGAGCGACGCGAGGAACTTCATGGCCTCGTCGTTCGCTTTCTTGTCGCCGGTGTCCGACAGCATCCAGCGCAGACGATGGAGGTCATGCGTGCGCGTCAGGAACGTGCCGATGTGCGCGTGCAGCGCGGATTGCTCCCACCAGGCGTCGCGCGGATCGTCGACCCAACCCTCCTCGGCGCCGAGCGTGCGCTGGCGCAGTGACGTAAGGCTCTGATCGACGAGGTCGCGCAGGCGCGGCAGGTTCTCGATGCGCCAATCGGGCGCGAACAACACGCGGCGCATCCACACGATCGCCTGCTTCGTCTCGGCCGCGCCGTTGCCGGCACCTGCGATCACGAGCTCGGCGCGCTTCGTTTTCGGATTGTCGACGTAGTAGACGCTCAGCTCGAGGATCTCCTTGCGCATGCGCTCGCGCATCTCGTCGGCGGCAATCGGCTTGCCGTCGACGATCACGCCCGCGTCGCTCATCAGCATCGGCAGACCCGCGAGGAACATCTGGTCGGCCGGCTTCACGCGATTGCGGATGTTGAACGCGACCTGCACGCGCGCGCTGACCATCGAATCGAACGTCGCCACGAACGCCGGCACATTGCCGATCGCCGTCGACGTGTAGATCAAACCATCGTCGAGTGTCATCGGGGGCGTATCGACAAGCGGCGGCAGCTCGGTCGACTTCTGCGAGTCCTCGAGCTGCTTCGTCTGCGCGTCGTAGTCCTTCTGGTAGGCCCCGAGCGTCGCCGCCGCGTCCTTCGTGGCGTACTGCTTCTGCAGTCGGGCGAGCTCGGCGG
Source organism: Kofleriaceae bacterium (assembly GCA_036274355.1). Lineage (GTDB taxonomy): Bacteria > Myxococcota_A > Polyangia > Haliangiales > Haliangiaceae > JABFXX01. The sequence continues at coordinate 4,722 of DASUFX010000231.1, forward strand.
TAACGCGGGCATCGCGCTCCTTGTCGAGCCGCGTGCGCTCGGTCGGGCTCGGCCGCGCGGCGACGCCGAACGGCGACTCGAGCAGCCCCCACGTGCGCAGGCGATCGCGGAACGGGTTGCCCTTCGCGGCGAGGATCTGCTCGATCGCGGCGAGCTCGGGGCGGAACGTGAGCGACTTCTTGAAGCCCTTCACCTTCGACAGCTCCTGGAGGTGGCTGCTCCAGGCGTCACTGGCGCTGCGAAGTCCGAACCCCGGCGGTGTGTCGAGGAACTTGTTGAGCCGGCGGCGCAGATCGATCACGCGGCTCTGCAGCCGCTCGGTCAATGCGACCAGCTCGGGGGAGCCATCGGGCAGCTTCGCGATCCGGTCGAGCTCGCCGAGCACGAGCGTCCGCACGTCACCGATGGTCTTCTCGTCGAGCTTGTCGGACTTGACGCCCGAGAGCCCGACGTACACCGGTTGGCCCTGATCGTTCGACGTGAACGACCACACGCCGCTCGCGCCGAGATCCATCACGCGCGTCTTGCCGTCGATCAGCTTCTTGTACAGCGGCGTCCCCTCATCGCCTGCGAACGCGTCGAGGAACAAGCCCAGCAGCGTGTGCTCGGTCTGGTCGAGGTTCCGCGCTGCCGGCCACACGAGCATCATCGGGCCGGGATTCGTCGTCGACGCGTACGGATAATCGACGACCTTGATCGTGCCCGCGGCGGCGGCGGACGGTTTCGGCAGATCAGCCTCCGTCGTCACCTTGCCCTTGCGGCCGCTCTCCTTCACGAGAATCGCGGCGGTCTGATCGAGCACGCTCGCAAGCGACATCGACGACGGGAACGCGCCGATCATGCCCATGTTCGCGAGGTGATAGTTCGCGGTGTGGAACGTGCGGATGTCCTTCGGCGTCATGTCGCGAATCGCATCCGGCGCGCCGCCCGACGTCATCGCGAGCGGATGCTTCGGGCCGTAGACGAGACGGCCTGCCGTCTCCCACGCCTGCGTCTCCGGCGATTCGAACGTGCGCACCATCTCGTTGTAGACGGTGCCCTTCTCCTCGAGGCGCAGCGTGCCGTCGTCCGCTTTGTCGACGCCGAAGTTGCGCACCTCGCGGCGAATTTCTTCGTCGGTGTAGTCGGGGTTGAGCAGCGCGTCGAGGTGGTTCTCGAACACGGGCCAGAACACGTCTTGGCCGGCGACCGTATGGAAGTGATAGGCGGTACGCCACTGCGCGGTGAACGCGCTCGACTCGGCGAGTGACATCGACTCGCTGCTGCCGAGCTTGCGGCCGCGGTCGCCCTTGCCGAGCAACAAGTGCTCCTGCGTGTGCGGCTCGCCCATGTCGCTCGTCGGGAACGAGTTGACCCAGATGTAGCCTTGCGGCGCGGTCTCGATCCGCAGGTAGTCGAACGTGAAGCCGGTCGCGTCGTGGACGAAGCGCGCGCCCATCGGCTTGTCGGCATCGTCGAGGTAGAGCGCCTGCACGGTGAATCCACGCACCTTCGCGCCTTCGGTGAGCGCGTCCAGCGTCGCGTCGACCGTCACCGGTGGCATGGACGCCGAGCCACCTCCACCGGCGCCGACCGTGGTCGTCGTGGTCTTCGGAGCGGGCGAACGACAGCTGGTGAGCGCAAGGGGTAGGAGCATGGTGATCACGTGATGGCGAAGCATCGCCGCGCACTCTAGCCGATCACGGCCCCGTCGAGGTTCCCGTCACCTGCGACAGCCCAGCGTCGCACCGTGTCCGTCCTGCTACGATGCAGCATGCGCCGTTGGCTGATCGTGCTTGCCCTCGCGTCGAGTGCCGACGCGTTCGCGCAGCCGGTCACGAACGCCCTGCCCGATACCGGCGACCCAGCCGTGATCGCGCTGCTCAACGCCAGCGATCAGCTCGTCTGCACCGCGGCCGTGATCGCACCACATACCGTCCTGACCGCGGCACACTGCCTCGCTGGCAAGCCGCTCACGTTGCAAGCGTTCTTCGGCAGCTCGGTCGAGGACGGCGGTACGAAGATCGCGGTCACCGACGCGCGCCAACACCCGCAGTTCGATCCGGGCGGCAACGACATCGGCGTGATCACGCTCGCCGATCCGGCACCGGTGACGCCGCTCCCTCTCGCGCCGCCCATCGATGGCTCGATCGTCGATACGACGTTTCGTGTCGTCGGCTTCGGCACGACCGGCGCCGCCGGCGGCGAAGGCGTGAAGCGTCTCGGCACCGCGAAGGTCGCCGGGATCAGCGCGGAGGACTTCATCGCGGTGCCTGACCTGTCGCTATCGTGTCTCGGTGACTCCGGCGGCCCTGCCCTGTTCACCGGCGATACGATCGCTGGCGTCGTCAGTCGCGTCGACGGGCAATGCGTCGATCACGCCGTCTACACGCGCGTCGACATCGCGATGGACGTCTTGATCCAGCCCTATCTCGACGAGACCGCGCCCGGCGCCGCAGATGAAGGCGAGCCGTGCTTCTACGATGGCCACTGCGCGAGCGGCCTCGAGTGCGTCGGCGACACCACGCGCACATGCGAGAGCACCGGCTGCGGGTGCCGTACGAGCAAGCCGAGTGGGCTGTGGCTCATCGTGCTCGCGCTGCTGATTCGTCGGCGCAACCAAAACGGGGTCTGACCGGTCTGACCCCTTTTCTACAGCGGCGAACGCGCGCGCAGCCACGCGTCGCTCTTCTCGGCGAACGTCACGATCGCATCGAACATCTTCGCGGCGCGCGGCGACCGCGGCTTCGTCGGGAAGAAGAACTCCTGGAACGCGTCCTGACCCTTGCGCGAGATCTTGAACAAGCCGCGTACGCTCTTCGCGTCGGCGCCCTTGCCCGGCTCGTTCTTCCGCATCCGCCGTAGGATTTCGGTGTGGTACTTGAAGCCCTGCATGTTCATCTCGGCTTGATCGATCCCGAGCGTGTCGAATGCGTGGCGCAGCGTGATGCCGCCCATCGTCATCCCGAGGTTCATGCGGGTCTGAAACCACCACAGCCGCCACGCGTCTGGCTCCGACAGCCCGGCGAGCACCTCGGGCAGCGTGAGCACGCCGAGACCAACGTGGCGCGCTTCGTCGCGCTCGAAGTAATAGAGCAGCTCGCTGAGCACGGGCTCGATCTTCGCCTCGGCGATCATTCGGAACATGACGACCGCCGTGCTCTCGACGAGCAGCTGCATGCCGACAACCTTGTGCATGAGGTTCTCGGTCTCGAGCAGCTCGACGAGCAAGCGCCGGCTCCAGCCGCCGAGCTTCGTGATCGGAATGCCGGCGCGCCACATGTAATCGCGCAGGACGTAGAAGTGGCGCGCTTCGTCGAACACCTGGCTCGACGCGGCCATCTTCGCCGGCGTGTCTTCGAGCTTCAGCGCGAGGTCCGCGCTGATCGACCACGCCGCGAGCTCGCCCCAGAGCAGCACGCTTGCAACGCGACCGAACGCTTCCTTCTTGTCCTCGGGAAAGTTGATGCCGCCGTGCTTGGCGACGAGCTCGTCGAGCACCGCGCGACCGTCCCACGCCTGCTCGTGGCCCTTGTGATAGATGCGCGCGACCGTGCTCGTCCGCGCTTCGGCGAGCCCGACGATCGTGGGGTCACCATATTCGTACGGCGGAAACTGCGTGCGGGGTGTGCGGGGCCGTAGCCAGCGTTCCGTCAGCGTCGCCATGTTGTCTCCTTCGTAGTCCCATCCCTCGTCATTCGGGCTTCAATCGATCCGACATGAGGCCGATCGCGTGCATCGTGGCGGCTTCGCGCGCGAGTGCATCGAGATCGACTGGCGCCGAGCTGCGCAGTGCAGCGAGGCCGAGCTTCTCGACGCCGCCGACGATCATCGTCGCGACGATGTGCGGATCACATTCGCGGATGTAACCGGCCTTCTGCGCGCGAATCAGATCCTGTTCGAGGATGCGGATCAACGTGTCATCGATCTCGCCGAGGATCGTCTCGACCTGTGCGTCGAGACCGACCGCCTCGCGGAGCAAGATGCGTAGCGTGTCGACGTCGTCGAACACCACGCCGAGCAGCCGCCGCAGCTGACTGATCGACACCTTGATCGCGACCGCCTTCGTGACGCTCTCGGCCGGCGGATATGCGGCGTCCCGCGACATCGTCTCCATGAGCGCGCGCACGCGGTCGAGCGTCTCGCGCAAGATCGCGGTGAGCACCGAGTGCTTGTTTGCGAAGTACTGGTACAGCGTTCCGCGTCCGATACCCGCCGCCTCACAGATGTGGCTGACGTTCGCGGCGTGAAATCCCCGCTCCGCGAACACCTTCTTCGCGACGCTGAGGATCTGGCGCTGCCGCGCCTCTGAACGCATGTAGCTCATCGTTTGGGGATCGTGCCATTTTGGCACATCAAGTGTCCGGATCTATTCGGAACTGACGTGTCAGTTCTAGCTCCGAACGCACCGCGGCGCAAGCCCCTTCTTTTCTCCGTCACATCACGGCAGTGTCGGCACACCGTGGATCTCGACCAAACGATCAAGGCGCACCTGGCAAGCGGCGAGCTTGCGGTCGCCGCGACGGTCGCGCTCGGCGGTCTGGGTCCGCAGATTCTCGGCTACCTCGCAGCGCAGCTTCGCGATGACGATGCGGCGTATGACGTGTTCGGGCATTTCTGCGAGGAGCTGTGGAAGAGCATCGGCAACTTCCGCGGTGACAGCTCGTTCAAGACCTGGGCGTACAAGCTCGTCATGCACT
>DASUFX010000232.1:0-3037 GCA_036274355.1 Kofleriaceae bacterium
CGACTACGACATGCTGAAAGGTGTCGCGAGGGTCGAGAATCCGACCGGCCAGTTCTTCATCCAGGGCAGCCGCTTCGGCGGCACGCCGATGATGACGAAGCGCGGCGGCAAGGCGAGCTCGTTCCAGATCAACGCGGTCCATCACAACGCGCTCGCGCTCGAGACGCACGAGATGGTCGCCGGCCGCTTCCTGAACGAGGCCGACGACATCGACCGGCGAAAATCTGCCGTCGTCGGGCAACCGGTCGTCGACTTCTTGTTCAAGCCCGGAGAGAAAGCGATCGGCGAGTGGATCGAGGTCGCCGGCGTGCCGTTCCAGATCGTGGGTATCTTCCGCAACGATGGCGGTGCCGAGCAGGAGCGCCAGGTCTACATCCCGGTGTCGACCGCGCAGCTCGCGTTCAACGGCGCCGACAGCCTCGGCATGCTCGCGTTCACCGCCGGTAATGCCGGCCCCGAGGAAACACAGAAGGTCATCGACGAGGTCGTCGCGAAGCTCGCCGAGCGCCACCAGTTCTCACCCACCGACAAACAAGCGGTGATGATCCAGAACAACGTCGAGGGCTTTCACCGCTTCCAGCAGATGTTCTTCATCCTGTCGGTGTTCATCGTCGTGATCGGGCTTGGCTCGCTCGCAGCCGGTGTCGTCGGCGTGTCGAACATCATGATGATTGCCGTCAAGGAGCGCACGAAGGAGATCGGTGTGCGCAAAGCGCTCGGCGCAACGCCAAGCTCGATCGTGTTCATGGTGATCCAGGAGTCGGTGTTTCTGACCGGCGTCGCCGGTTTGCTCGGACTCGCGGCGGGTGTCGGCCTGCTCGGCCTGCTCACGACGACGGTCGACCCGATGTTGATCGCCATCGCGTTCCAGGTCGCGCTCCTGTTCGTCATCGTCGCCGTGCTGATCGTCATCGCCGGCTTCGTGCGGTTGTTCCGGTTGGGGTACGCCGCGCGCGTTGCCGGACTGTTCGCCGGTCTCGCCGTTATCTGCGCGCTGGCCGGGATCGCGGGCTTCGTCGCGAACGTCGCGAAGACGGACTTCATCCGAAATCCGTCGATCGATCTGAGTGTCGGAGTCACCGCGACGCTGTTCCTCGTGATGACCGGCGCACTCGCTGGCTACTTCCCTGCTCGCGCGGCGGCGCGCATCAACCCGATCCATGCACTGAGGGACGAATGACGATCTTCGACCTCGATAAGTGGAAAGAGATCTGGGCGACGCTGCGCTCGAACAAGCTGCGCACGTTTCTCACCGCGTTCGGCGTGTTCTGGGGCGTGTTCATGCTGATGGCGATGCTCGCGTTTGGCTCGAGCATGCAGAGCGGCATGCAGCGCCAGGTCAAAGGCATGGCGACGAATCTGCTCTGGGTCTGGGGCGGTGTGTCGACCGAGGCCTACGAAGGCATGCAGCCAGGCCGCCAGACTCGCTACAACACCGACGACATCGAGCTGCTGCGCCGGCTACCGCAAATCGAGTACCTCGCGCCGCGCCTCAACCTCGGCGGCTGGATGAACAGCAACGCGGTCACGTACGGGACCAAGAGCGGCACGTTCACGATCATGGGCGACTACCCCGAGCTCATGCACATCATGGCGTTCAGCTACGACGCCGGTCGGTTCATCAATCACCGCGACATCGTCGAGCGCCGCAAGGTCGCCGTGATCGGCAAGAAGGTGCGCGAGCAGCTCTATCCCCCCGACGTCGATCCGATCGGCACGTCGATCAAGATCAGCGGCGTTTACTTCCAGGTCGTCGGCATCACCGGCACGCTGCGCAGCGGCCAGATGGGCGAGCGCGACGCGAACACCGTGTTCGTGCCGTTCACGACGATGAAGACAGCGTTCAATCAGGGCGATCGCGTCGGCTTCTTCGCGATGACCGCGAAGCCCGGCACGAACGGTCCCGAGCTCGAACGCCAGGTGCGCGCGGCACTCAAGCAGCACCACAAGATCGCGCCGACCGATGACATGGCGATCGGGTCGTTCAACATGTTCGAGAAGTTCGAGGGCTTTGCCACGTTCATGTTCGTGCTAGCGGCCATGAGCTGGATCGTCGGCGGTGCGACCCTGCTCGCCGGCGTCGTCGGCGTGTCGAACATCATGCTGATCACGGTGAAGGAACGCACGAAAGAGATCGGCGTGCGCAAGGCGCTCGGCGCGTCACCGCTGTCGATCATCTCGATGGTGATGAAAGAGTCGGTCGTGCTGACGCTGCTTGCCGGTCTCGTCGGCATCTCGGCAGGCGTCGGCCTGATGGCGCTTGCCGATGCGGTGCTTGCCAATGCGGTCGACATGCCGTTCGGCCCGCCGAACGTCGGCCTGCCGACGGTGCTGCTCGCACTCGGCGTGCTCATCATCGCCGGGATGCTCGCCGGCATCATGCCTGCTTCTCATGCAGCTTCGATCAAACCGATCGAAGCACTGCGAGCGGAGTGACTATGAAACGCGTACTTGCTTGGGGCTTTGGCCTGTTACTGGTCCTCATCATCGTCGGCGCCTTCGCCTATCTGTACAAGAAGTCGAAGGCCAAGCCGGTCATCTACAAGACCGAGACGGCCGAGACCGCCGACATCACGAAGAAGACGGTCGCGACCGGTTCGATCGTGCCGCGCCGCGAGGTCGAGGTGAAGCCGAAGGTCACCGGCGTTCTATCCGAGCTCTACGTCGAGCCCGGCAAGATCGTGAAGATGGGTGACGCGCTCGGTAAGATCTCGATCATCCCCGACGCGATGCAGATCAACCAGGCCGACTCCGGCCTGCGCACCGCGCAGATCGCGTTCGACAACGCGAAGCGCGAGCTGCAGCGCAACGAAGAGCTGTACAAGCGCGGCGTCGTCGCCGATGCCGAGCTGCAGAAGTACCGCACCGAGTTCGCACTGCGGCAGCAGGAGCTGACGACAGCCGGCCAGTCGCTGCAGCTCGTGAAGGAAGGAGCGACGCGCGGTCAGGGCAAGCTGTCGACGCTGCTCGTCACCGCGACGTCGGACGGCATGGTGAACGACGTGCCGGTCAAGGTCGGCTTCTCGGTGATCCAGGC
>DASUFX010000233.1:0-6345 GCA_036274355.1 Kofleriaceae bacterium
AAACGCACCACCGATCACGTACCAGCGCGTCGATGGACGTCGATCGCCCTCGGCAGCTGCAACGAGCAGCCCCGAGCGCACCGCGTCGCGACGCACTCCATCGGGACGATCCCACGGCAACTGCGTGCCGAGCTCGCGCAAACGGTCGTCGTGCTCGTTCATGGGTTTCCTCCCTCGTCGATCGCGTCGCGCAGTGCGCGTCGCGCATCGTGTAAGCGTCGCCATAGCGTGCCGGCGCGAATGCCGAGCACGCGTGCCGCCTCGACACCCGGTACGTCTTCGAGATCGCACAGCACGTAGGCTGCGCGCAGCTCATGGGAAAGCTCGTCGAGTGCGGCTGCGAGCCTGTGCACTTGCTGCGCGCGCATCGCCGCCGCGTCTGGTGTGCTCGCAGGTGTCGGCACGGGCGCATCGGCGAGCGCTGCACGCCGGCGCGCGGCACCACGAATGTGATGGCGCACCGTGTTCGCGGCGATGCCGAACAGGTAGCTACGCACCGCGCCGCGCCCGCTGTACTTCTTCGCGGCACGCCACGCTTCGAGAAACGTGAGCTGCACGAGGTCGTCGATCTCGTCGGGCTCGGTGCGGAGCAGCCGCGACAGCAAGCGATACACCGCCTCGTGATGGCGATCGAACAGCGCGCCGAGCGCAGCGGTGTCGCCGACGCCGCATGCGGCGAGCAGCGCTTCGTCGGAGAGGTCGGACACGGCTGCACGCTGTTCATCGCGGCGACGCAGCGGAACGAGCTGGCCGCCTTCGGGTTTGGGTTTCGCGGCGCTCATGGAGTCATCGCGCCCCCACGCGCAAGCCGATGCCGAGCTGGATGCCAAGCATCGGATCACCGGGAAGTGGATACGCAGCGCCGTTCGACATCGTGCCGTCGGCGGCGATCGGTGCGTACTCGTCGGAGTGGCCGAACGGCGCGGCGGTCGCTGCCGCGAGACCGTCGAGCCACACGTGATCGAACAGCGGCACCGCGATGCGCAGTGCCGCCGATAGGCGCGGCGTGTACGTCGCGGTCGAGAAGTGATCGCCGACGTACACCGTGCCGTCGGGATTCGTGCACGGCTGCGGCGGCATCGTCATGCACATCGGATCGGTCATCGGGTCGCAGTTCGGATCCATCAACTTGCAGCCCTCGACACGCGCGGTCGATGCTCGACCGACGCCGACGCCGAATTCGGGTGCAATCGACATCGTGCCGAGCTCGCGCGGATAGCTCGCAGTCGCGAGCAACGACAGATCCGACTTCGCCGCCGCGGTGAGGTCGGCGGTTACCGTCTGATTCTCGTAGCCGACGCGGCCACCGATGCACCAACCGCCTGCGTGCACGCACAGCGACGTGCCGAAGCCCGACCACGACGTGCTGTCATCGCTCCAGCCGAGCAGATACGACGCAGCGAGCGAGAAGCGGTCGAGCAGCGGCGTGGACACGGCGGGTGCCGGCGTCGCGGCGACCGTCGAGGGCGGTGCGAGTGGCGTCACTTCCGGTGGCGGCGGCGCGGTGAAGTCATCGCGCAGCCACGACTCGATCCACGCGGCCGCGAGCGCCGCGTCACTGACGACCCGGCCCTCGCTGCGTTGCGACGCGTCGCGCACCGCGACCGCGATGCCGCCGCCGCGATCGAGCTCGACAGCGGCGACGATCACCGGGCAGCTGGTGCGTGCCGGAGGCTTCGTCGGATCCGTGCTCGCGTCGACGCCGAGGCGCTGCAGCTCGGCCGCAACCTTCGCGACCGCCTCGGCATCACCACCGAGCTCGGCGCGTGGCGCGCAGGGCTCCGCCCCGGCGGTCTGCGCGGCAGCGGCGCTGACGGCAAGCAAGAGCGCGAGCGCGACACGCGCAGCTGCCATCAGTTCGTGCCGTCTCCGCAGCCGAAGTCACCGGGCTGGTGCTCGGGCGACATGCCGTCGGGGCAGCTCTCCATCGTGCACGGCTCCGGCGGCGGCCAGCACGAGCTCGTGGTGCCATCGCTGTTCGGCATCGTCGGATCCATCGTGCCCGGATCCACCGGATCCATAGTACAGCCGCAGTTGGTCGGATCGTTCGCGCACGGATCCTTGCAGGTGTTCGGATCCATCGGATCGGTGCACGGCGGCGGCGGCAACGAGCACATCGGATCGACCATCGGATCGCACGGCTCGCACGTACCGTTGAGCCAGTCGCACTTGCAGTTCGGATCCATCGTGCCATCGGCGCAGATCACGCACGACTGGTCGTTCGGATCGCACGGATACGGCGCGCAGTTCGGATCTGTCATCGGATCACACGGCGGCGGCTGCATGCAGTTCGGATCGCCGGGGTAGCACTTGCACATCGGATCCGTCGTCGGATCGCACGGCGGGACGCAGTTTGGACCCCACGTACCGTCGGGGCACTGTCCGCATGTCGGATCGAGCATCGGGTTGCACGGCGGCGCGCAATTCGGGTTCGTCGACGGATCGCACGGCTGCGGGCACATCGGATCCGTCGTCGGATCACACGGCGGCGGTGGCTGACAGTTCGGATCCGTCATCGGATTGCACGGCGCGCAATTCGGGTCCGTCGACGGATCGCATGGCTGCGGGCACATCGGATCGGTCGACGGATCGCACGGCGGCGGCGGCCACATGCAGGTTGGATCGGTCGTCGGATCGCAGGGCGGCATGCAGTTGCTGCCCCACGTGCCGTCGGGACACAGACCGCAGGACGGATCCGTCATCGGATCGCACTTCATGCAGCTCGGATCGGTCGGATCGCACGGCTGCGGGCACATCGGATCGGTCGATGGATCGCACGGATACGGCCACATACAGTTCGGATCCGAATTCGGATCGCACGGCGGCGCGCAGTTGCTGCCCCACGTGCCGTCGGGACAGAGGCCACACGACGGATCCGTCATCGGATCGCAACCGTTGCCGCCACCACCACCCATGCAGTTTGGATCGTTCGGACCGCACGGCTGGTTCATGCCACCCATGTCGAACGGAGCCTGCGGCTGGCAGACCTTGAACGCGAGGTCTTTGATCGTGCCGCCCTTCGTGCCGACGATGTTGTGCACACCATCGGCGGTGAGCACCTCGAGGCGATAGTGATGGCCGGAGGGTAATGACAACGTGAACGAGCCGTCGCTGCGCACGCGGCTCGCGGTGATGATCGTGTCGCCGTCGATCGCGCGCACGGTGACCGCGTTCCTCGCCGTCACGCGACCCGTCAGCACCTGCGTCTTGTCCGCGTCGGTGCAGGCGAACCCGGCGACCGCACAGGCGGCGAACAGCCAGGTCTTCAATCCGCTGGTCATGGCTCCTCCTCTTGGCTCTCTCACGCCGGCTAGTGCCCGCAAAGCGGAAAGCCTTCGCAGAAATGTGCGGGCATGTGGCCGCCCGCACGCCGGACTAGGCGAGCCCAATGCGATCGCGGAGATAGGTCTGCACCATGCCGGCCAGGGTCTTGCGCACTCCCGCGTCCAGCGCCGGATTCGGCTCCTGTCCGATCGCGCCGGCGAGCGCCGCCTTGCTGATCGCGTAGCCCGTCGCTGCAGCGACGGCGGTGAGGAGCGCGAGCTCGAGCGTCTCGAGCATCTCGCGGGGCGGATTCGGGCGCACCGCGTGCGCGACCTGCTGCGCGATCGCCTGCAGGCCGCGGTGCTGGAGCGCGAACATCGGCGTCGCGCGCTCGCTCGCGGCGAGCCACTTCACGAGCCGCAGGTGCACCGGATCTTCGAGCGCAGTGAACAGCATGCCGAGCAGCTCCTCGGGACGCGACAGCGCACCCGCCTCGCCGAGCCGTTCGCGAATGCGCTCGCGCAGCGTCGCGAGCCGGCGCTCGAGCGTCGCTTCGACGAGCCCGGCGTAGGTCCCGAAGTAATGCGTGATCAGCGCGTGACTCACGCCCGCTTCGCGAGCGACCTCTTTGAGCCCGACGTCGCCGGGATTCTCGTCGGCAAACAGCCGCTCCGCCGCGTCGAGCAGGAGCTGCTTCGCGGCCTCGGGTGTGCGCCGCTGGCGGACCGCGCGGTTTTCGATCCGCTCCGCACGGCGTTCCTGCCGCTCGGCCCGCCGTCCGCGCCGGATCTGCCTGCGTTCTCGCGACATTGCTGACCGTGACGCTCGCACATTATTTTCACGTTGACAATAAGTGCTTCTGGTCCTATTTTCATCGTGACAATAAGGACTGGCCATGACCAACCAACCCGCCACCCTCCCCGACGCCGCTGACCTCCCCACCCTGGTGCGCTGGCACCGCGCGTTTCGCGCACTGTCCCGCGTCCTCATGAATCCCGAGGAGACCGACCAGGTCCTCGTGTTCTCGAACCTCGCGAACGCGGGCCAGCGCGACGAACGGATCCATCTCTTCTATGACAACCCGCGCGGCAAGCGGCTCTACGACGAGAAGCGCACGATCGATTCACACACCGTGGATCTCGACGCGCTCGCCGCTCTGCCCGCCGGCACGCTCGGTCACGCCTACGCGACGTTCATGCGCTCGCACGGTCTGACGCCCGACGTGTTCGACGGTCGTCCCGCTGACGTGCGCGATGATCGCTCTGCGTATGTCATCCAGCGCATGCGCCAGACGCATGACCTGTGGCACGTCGTGACGAACGCCGAGACCGATCCGGCCGGCGAAGTCGCGCTGCAAGCATTCACCTACGCGCAGATGCACGCGCCATCGAGCGGCATCCTTGCCGCACTCGGCATGCTCCGCACGCTCCGCTACACGCGCGAGGTCGTGCGCGACGTGATCGACATGTACCGCCTCGGCAGAACCGCCGAGCCGCTCGCCATCTTTCCCTGGGAAGACCACTGGGCCACGCCGATCGTCGACGTGCGCCGGATGTTGAAGCTTCCCGTTAACCCTCGCCCAATCGGCGGCTACACCGCCGAGCTAATGGAGGCAGCATGAAGAATCGTGAACAAAGACTCGCCCGCCGCAACGCCCGCCGCATCCGTCGTTTGATGCGCAAGCTCACGCGCGTGGTGTTACGCTCGACGCGTGCGTAAGCCAGCGGGGAAGGCACGCAAGCTGATCGTGCCTGTGATGCTCACCGTGACGATTGCGGCAACCGCTGCGACCGTCGCGACCACCGCGGTAACCGTGCTCGCGAGCGCAGGCTGTGACGACGACGACCCACCGAAGGTCGACGCCGGCATGCCCGATACACCGCTCATTTGATAGACGCATGCGGCCCGGTCGGGCTGCACGCAGTTTGATGTTCCTCTCGCAGGAGCGACGGCGGCGCACGCTGTGCAGATCAATCGCACAGCTGCGCGCTCTCGGAGGACGACCTATACCGCAACATGCCCTCGCAAGACGATCGCGACCCCTCGTCGCCGCGTCGCCTGCGAATTCCGAAAGCGCTCGTCGCAGCGCTCGTCGGTTCGTCGGCGACGTTGGCAGTTTCGTTCTCGTGTGACGAGCCGAAACCGAAGGTTCCTGTCGACGCACAGGAGATCGTCGATGAAGAGGGCACGATCGACGCCAGTGACATCGACGGCGACATGATCGCCGACGCGATGATCGACGCGAAGCCGGACGCGAAGCCCGATGCGAAGCCCGACGCGATGCCGGATGCCAAGCCGGATGCGCGCCCCGATGCGCGGCCAGACGCGCGACCCGACGCGCCAATTGTTTGATGACCACCGGCGGCCCGGTCGGGCTGCGAGACGTCTGAGCTAGAACGCGATCACCGCGCGCCGTCGCTCGCTGTGCAGTTGGTGCGCACAGCTGCGTACCGGCAACGCGCATGCGATACCCGATCATGGGTACGCACGACGAGGGCACCGCACGGCCACAGCCGCGTAGGCACGTGCGCGTTCCCGTCGCGCTAGCCGTCACGTTCGTCGGTAGCGCGAGCGCGGTCAGCATCTGGTACGGCGGCTGTACGCAGACCACCGATCCGCCGCTCGACGCCCTGCACATCGCGAATCAACCAGATGCATCGCCAGTCGACGCCGCGCTCGACGCGAGCGATACGACCGACGCGCCGCGCGATGCCGCGCCCGGCGCAATGCCGGACGGACCACCACCACAATGATGAGCCCGGGCGGCCCGGTCGGGCTGCGAGTGCTAGACCGACGAGTGAGCACCCGCTGGATTCGCTCGTCGCGAGCCGCGGTCGCTGAAGTCGGCGACGAGTTGCTGCTGATCGGCCGCGACGGGAGCGTGCAACGGCTCGACGACGACGGCGCCGAGCTCGCGCGCGAGGTGCTGCTGTTCTTCGCGCAGCCGCATGACGAAGCGGAGCTGATGGCGCACGTCGAGATGCTCGCCGGTCCGCTCGGTGAGCGGCGGCAAGTCGTGCTCGATCTGCTCGAGCTGTTGCGCGACACCGAGGCGGTCGAGCAAGCGCGCGATGTCGTACC
>DASUFX010000234.1:0-7618 GCA_036274355.1 Kofleriaceae bacterium
GGCGGCGGACTTCGCGTCGTGACGCAGCCATGTACCGAGCGCTTGCTGCATCGAGAACGCATCGCGACCGACGAGCTCGACGCGGCGGCCCGGCACGAGATTCAGCTCGTCGCGCAGGCGGTGAAGGAGTCGACGTTCGGCATCCTCGTCGCGAATCGGCAGTGTGCCCTCGATGTGGACGAGCGTCTTGCCATCGACGCGCGCGCGTGGCGGATCGCCATAGACGAGCGTCGGCATCACGACGAGCTTGTCGCCGTCCTGGGCGACATCGATCTGCATGCGCGGCTCTTCGCGCGCGCCGACGCGGGGAAGGGCAGTCGCGCGGACGTCGACATCGATCCGCTGCGCGAGCGCAGGCAGCGTCTTGCCCATCAGCTCGGGAATCGCGGCGCGTGGGACGTCAAAGATCTGCGGCAGCTTATCGAGGCGGGGGCCGCTGAGATCGACGGCACCGATCGGCCGCAGCACGTTGTCTGTCGTGCGCACGACGCCAACCGCGGGAACATCGCGCACGATCGGATCGCGTTCGATGCGCACGCGTACGCCATCCGGCATGTCTTCGACGACCGCACGTGGCAGCACTGGCTCGCCGTTCGTCGTCACCGGGTCACCGCGCCAGCGGACGTCGCGCGCGTCGGCGAGCACTTCGAGCAAGCGATCGAGCTTCTCGCCGGTCACCGGCGTCGCCCGCACGCCGAGCAATTGATCGGCGAGCAGATCGGCTTCGATCGTCGCGATGCCACTCGCACGGCCGTTCGCGACGAGCGACATCAGCGGGCCGGGGAGCGGCTCGTCGTTGTCACCCCGCACGAGCACGCGCTCGACCCGCACGCCTGCAGGATCGGGCGACAGCAGGTAACGAATCGGTGCGCCGAGCTTGGTCGGCGTCGGCAAGCTCTCGCTTCCGCTCTGCCGCGCTTGCTCCGTTGCGAGCACGGCGGCGACGACGTGCGAGCACACCGCCTCCTTGCTCGGACAGGTGCACTGCCATTCCTCGTTGAATTCATCGAGCACGACCTCGAACGGCGTCGGCCGGCCGGGCACACGGACCTCGAGCTCGACCTCATCTCCCGAGCGACCGCGGCCGATGACCCGCTGCTCGCGCGCGAGTGTGACTCCCTGCGACCAGGTGCGTTCGGTCGCTTCGGCTCTAACAGCCTCTCGCAGGGACATCGTCGGGGCCCTTTACCACGCAAGCGACCGGCATGTTAGGGTGCCGAGCGCATGGTGCCCGACACCGACGCCGAGGACGCCGCGCTCGTCGCAGCGATGGCGCGCGGGGACCGCGAGGCCCTGGCGAAGCTGTACGAGCGGCATGCGGGAGTCCTCCTCGGGTTGGCGCTTAGGATCGTTCGCGAGCCGCGCGAGGCGGAGGATCTACTACACGACGTGATGCTCGAAGCCTGGCGAGCTGCGAAGGATTTTGATCCGAAGCGCGGTCGCGTTCGTACTTGGTTGGCTATTCGTATGCGCTCGCGAGCCATCGACCTCCAGAAGTCTGCCCGGGTGTCCCGCAATGCGGGCGACGCGGGTATCGAGGCGGTGGTCGACGAGCGCGAGCGGACGAGCCCCGATCACGTGCGTGTTCGCGACGCACTCGCCGAGCTCGGACCCGACCAACGTCAGGTCCTCGAGCTCGCGTATTTCGAGGGACTCTCGTGTTCGGAGATCGCGGCGCGCATCGCGATTCCCATCGGCACGGTGAAGTCTCGCCTCGCAGCCGGCATGCAGCGGCTACGTGAACGGATCGGAGGTACGCGATGACAAACGTCCGCGACTTGCTGCCGCTCTACGCGCTCGGCGAGCTCACTGCCGACGAGGCTGCCACCGTCGAGCGTGCGATCGAGGGCGACGCGAACCTCGCCGCCGAGCTCGAGAGCTATCTCGAGCTCGTCGCAGTCGCGCCGCCGGCAGACATCAAGGCGCGCTTGCTCGCGTCGATCGGTGGCGGCCGCTTCGAAAAGTTTGCCGATCGGATGGCAACGCTCCTCGACGTCACGATCGATCGCGCGCGCGAGCTGCTCGGACTCGTCGAACGGCCCGCATCGTGGGAGAACCCGGTGCCGGGTGTCAGCTTGATCCACTTCGAGGGTGGTCCGGCCTATGCCGCCGCAGACTGCGGCTTCGTGCGTATCGCACCTGGCTGTAAGTTCCCGTGGCACACGCACCGCGGCGAAGAAGTGTCCGTGATCCTGAGTGGCACGATGCGCGATGTCGATGGCCGCATGCTCGGCGCCGGCGACGAGCTCGTGCATCAGCAAGGGACGCAGCACGAGCTGACCAACGATGGTGACGCTGACGTTATTTACGTAGCGCGCGCTATGAACGGGATCGAAGTCCGCCCGCCCCAATAGCCGTCGCATGTTGCGCAGGCGTAGTATGGAATCATGGCGGACGATGCGGGTCTGCGATTGGTCGGGACCATCCGGACCATCGAGCTCCACACGCTCGCTGCGCGCTTCGAGCATGTAGCGACGCGGCAGGTCGCCAAGATTCAGCTCGATATCGAGCGCGCGATCGACGAAGAAGGCGAAGAGCTCGATCCGGTGAACCTCGCCGATCTGCATTTCCAAGGTCCCGCCGAGCTGGTGCCGCGTTTCAGCGCGGGCGATCGCGTGCAGATCGTGACGAGCCCGGAGTCGAGCCTCCAGATCTCGAGTATTCGTCCGGCGCCGCTGTCCTAGCGGCGGCGACGCACGGCGAGCGCTACCAGGTGATCGTGCCTTCGTCGGTATCGCGACCGCCGATGATCGTGATCATCCATTCCTTGGGCTTCTTGCCCTTGGTGACGGCTTTGACCTTGTGCGGTCCTGGCGTCAGCGGCAGACGCTGCATCGGCGTGTCGCCGTAGCGCACGCTGTCGACGTAGATCGTCGTCTTCGCGCTCGCGTTGATGCTGAAGAAACCGAACTTCGAGATCGCGACGATGTCGTCCTTCGACATCTCCGGCGCGTCGGGCTTCGGTTGTTCCGGAACGTAGGTGCGTTTGACCGCTGCGTCGGCAGGCACGTGCACCACCGGCGTCTCGCTGCTGCCGCCGAGCTTGCTCACCGCATACCAGATGCCGAACACCGCTGCGGCGACCGCGAGAAATGCGATCGCGAGATTGCGCAGCGACTTCAACCGATGCGACGAGAGCAGATCGGTTCCGCCCTCGACCATCCACGCGTCGGCGCCGACGTCGGCGCTCAGATCGAGCACGTTGCCGAGATCAGGCAGCTCGATCTTTCCGGTGCCGCCCGAGTGCACGATCATCGACGGCACGCCGAGCGAGCCGGTCGGCGTCTTGCTGCGCGCTGGCGTCTGGTTTGCCATCTCGCCGCTCGTCGCGAGCTGTGCGGGACGCTGCGGGATCGGCGGCGGTGCCTTCGGTTTCGCCGGTCCGATCGAGATCGGCGCCGCGTTCGGATCGTCCGCGGCCTTGAGGATCTCGTCGCGCGACGCCATCTCGTCCGCGAAGTCGGTGAACAGAATGCGCGCCAGATCCGCAGGCGACGCGGGACCGCCGAGCGTCGCGACCGAGTTCTTGATCGCGTTGCCGAAACCTTGCGCGGTGTCGAAGCGACCAGCCGGATCGCGCGCCATCGCCTGCACGAGCGCAGCGCGCATGCCGGGCGGCAGATCGGGCCGGCGATCGCGAATCTCGGGAATGGGCTCCTCGGTGATCGCTTTGAACGTGAGGAAGTCGGAGTCGCGATGGAACAGGCGCTTGATCGCCAGCATCTCGTACATCACGACCGCGAGCGCAAAGATGTCGCTGCGCCGATCGAGCGGCTTGCCGAGGATCTGCTCGGGCGACATATAGGCGTTCTTGCCTTTGACGGTGCCGGTGCGCGTGCGTGAGTTCGCACCGCGTGCCTTGGCGATGCCGAAGTCCAGCAGCTTCACCGTGCCGTCGGCCGTGACCATGATGTTCGGCGGTGACACGTCGCGGTGGACGACGCCCATCAGCGCGCCCTTGTCGTCGCGCGCTTCGTGCGCGGAATGCAGGCCCTCGCACGCCTGGCAGATGATGCCCGCGACGATGCGGTAATCGAGCATCTTTCCGGCCTTCGAGAGCTTCGTCATCATGCGCGACAGCGGTACCCCGTGCAGGTACTCCATCGCGATGAACCACGTGCCGCCGTATTGCCCGAACGACGAGACATGACAGACGTTCTTGTGAACAAGCTTGGCGGCGAGGTCGGCCTCGTCGCGGAACATGGTGACGAAGTGATCGTCCTCCGCGAGGTGCGGAAGGATTCGCTTCAGCACGATCATGTCTTTGCTGCCGGATTGTGACGACGTCGGTCGCGCGAGATAGATCTCCGCCATCCCGCCCGTCGCGAGCTTCGCGAGGAGCTGATAGCTGCCGAAATCTCGGGCGTCGCGCGGGACTAACGTCCCCGCCGGAATCGTCACAGCGGATATTATGCACGAGGAAAATCCCGGATTTAAGCCCGGGCCGCCGCAGAACGTGGCGTTTGTTGCACTAGCCAGTTTTGCGTACAGGAACTGGCACGGCTCAGCGACCGCTCGAATTCAGTCACGATCCCACGCTCGACACGGCCAGCAACCAGGGCGACATCCACCGACACCACACCCGAATAACGCCGACGTACCGATCCCGGCGCCATCTGCGCCAGCTCGTAGCGGGCGGTGACCCGACCTCGATCGCCAAACAGGCGCAGGTCGATGTCGATCATGTGGGCGGCACGCCGGCCGACCGCATGCTCGATGTAGTGGAGCGGCCCTGACGCCAGCGGCCGTAGCAGCGCGGGCAGCTGCCGGCTAGGGACGACGCGCGAACGACGCACGATCTCATCGCCACGCTCGAAGAGCTCGATGACCTCGCGCTCTCTGATCTCGAGCACCCGGTCCTGCTCGATCTGGTGCTGCACGTCAAAGTACGCCGCAAATAGTTCGCCGGGCCCGTCTGCGACAAATACGTGCTCGAAACAGAACGGCGTCATGCGTCATGAGTATTCACGTTCGCCACGCGAGCTGACATCACAGCTTCGTATCAGCGCGACTCGGTCATGAATCCGTCACGACCGAGGCGATTCATACCGCAATGCTGCTGTAACCCTGACCGCTTTGGCGCGCTGCGCGCCTCACACTGGTCTGCATGGATTCGGAGTACACCGGCGTAGACGCGGATCGACCGCGCTGGCGCGAGAACATTCCGTTCTGGGGCGTGCACGTGGCGGCGCTGGTTGGCGCGATCATGGTCGGCTGGAGCTGGAGCGCGTTCTGGTGGCTCGCCGGCACCTATGCCGTGCGCATGTTCGCGATCACCGCGGGCTACCACCGGTACTTCTCGCACCGGACGTTTAAGACCAGTCGCGTCTTCCAGTTCATCCTCGCCGTGCTCGGCATGACTGCCGCGCAGCAGGGCCCGCTGTGGTGGGCGGCGCATCATCGTCGCCATCACAAGTACAGCGACATGCCCGAGGATATTCATTCGCCACGGCAGCGCGGCTTCATCTGGTCGCACATGCAGTGGTTCGTCGCGAAGCGTCACAAGGCGACCGACTACGAGCGCATCAAGGACTTCGCGAAGTATCCCGAGCTGCGCTGGCTCAACGATCACGATCTGTTCTTCGTCGTCGCGCTTGGCTTCGTCATGTACTTCGGCTTCGGCGCGAACGCGCTGTTCTACGGCCACTTCTTGTCGATCGTGCTCGCGTGGCACATCACGTTCTGCATCAACTCGGTCGCGCACGTGCTCGGCAAGCGCCGCTACAAGACGACCGACGACTCGCGCAACAACCTGACGCTCGCGCTGCTCACGTTCGGCGAGGGCTGGCACAACAACCATCACCACTATCAGCGGTCAGCGCGCCAGGGCTTCTACTGGTGGGAGATCGATGTCAGCTGGTACGTGCTCAAGCTGCTCGAGGCGCTGCGCATCGTGTGGGATGTCGAAGGCGTGCCGCGCCACGTGCGCGATCAAGTCGAGGCGCCCGAACGCGAGCGCGTCGAAGCGATTCGCTCGGCCGCGTAACCGCCTCCGCGATCGCGTCGGTCTCGACGTCAGGCGCGTTCGCGCCATCGCGCTGCAGAGCGCGAACACGCGAGCTGCATGCCGCGGTGGGGCACTCGCGCCGCCGCATGGGACGGAGTGCACGCACTACCCATCGACGCGGCGCTCCATGTCGTTCCGGCGCACGACTGAGCCGTCTCCCCGCTACGGCGCTTCGCCCCCCACCTGCGGCATGCATCTCGCGTTGACGAGCTAGCGGGGCAGCGCCATTCCGCGCAGAGCCCGCGTCGCCATCACAGCGCTGGCGTTCATGAGCGCGAGCGCGTCGAAGCGATTCGCTCGGCAGCGTAGTTACTGCAGCGCCGCGCTGCCCGTCGAGAATGCGGGTTCGCTCATACCGGGGCTGAGCGTCGCTCCGGTGAGCGTCGCGCCGGCGTTGTCTTTGGTGTTGATGCGAATGCGGCCGATGCCGCCGCCACCACCGCCGGGATTACCGGTGTTGCCGCCTGGACCAGGAGCGATGTTGGCCGCGGCGCCACTGCCACCACCTTCGCCGTTGCTGTTGCCGGTGCCGGCAGCAGCTGGGGTTCGATCCAGCGAGCCGTTGCCGCCCGCGGTCGTACTACCGTTACCGCCACCGCCACCACCACCGCCACCATTCGCAGCGAGAGCTGCCGCAATGGTCACCGTCGGTGCTTCGAAGAGGATCGCGCCACCTGCGCCGCCACCACCGCCGGTGTCGCCGTTTCCGGTGCCTTGCTTGCCGCCGCAGCCGCCCGCATTGACGCCGCCGGTTTGCACGACGATGCGTGTGTTCGACACGATCTGCAGCGCACCACCGCCGCCGCCGCCGTCGCAGTTGTTGTTGCCGCACTTGCCGGCGCCACCACCGCCACCGCCGACGAGTGTCGAGATCAAGTCGTCACCGAATGCCGAGCCACCGGCGACACCGTTGCCGGTCGCGCCGCTGCCGCCGTGTCCACCGCCGCCGCCGCCGCTGGTGTTATCCGGCGAGCCGCTACCGCCGCCGACCGTCGGTAGACCAGGCTCGCTCTGATTCGATCCGCCGCCAAATCCGCCGGGGCCTGCGTTGAACGCGAGGCAACCGCCGCGCGCATCGATCACGCCGTTGATCGTGATCGGGCCGTCGGCAACGAGCGCGATCGGCCGCTTGCCGACGAGCGTCACGTTGCCGCTGATGGTCAGGCTCTTGAATCGCCAGACCGAGATCGGGCCGCGATACTGGAAGTCGATGCCCTTATCGACGCCGGTTGCTGCGCTGTGGAACATCGTCGGCATGACGTTCGTGCCGATGTTGCCGAGGTCGCTGTCAAACGTGACGCCACCGGGAATCGTGATGTCGCTCAGCGCTGCGTCCGCCGCGACATCGGTTACGAGCACGCCGTTCGTCGCGGTGCCGCCGCTGCCCGATGGGACGATCTGTAAGCAACGAGCGGCGGAGCCGGGCATGCAGCCCCAGCCGCATGGCGTGTCGAACGCGTCGCTGCCCGCGCCCGGGCAGGTACGGAGCACGTCGCCGAGGCACTCCGTGCTGCTGCCGAGGCACTTGGCCGCGTCGGGCAGCGGCATGTCGACGACACCGCCGTCGTCGGGCAACACGCCATGCGAGAAGCTACAGGCTGCGGCGACGCT
>DASUFX010000235.1:0-11694 GCA_036274355.1 Kofleriaceae bacterium
GACACATGGTCGGCGCGGTGCTCTCGCTCGCCGGCGTCGCCGTGCTGTTTCTCGATCGGCTCGACGTCTCGACCGAGCAAGCCGTCGGGGTCGCGCTCGTCATCGGCTCGGTGCTGCTCGCGACGAGCTACTCGATGGTGATGAAGCGGCAGACCACGGGCGGCCTCGTCGCGACCACAGTGTTTCTCGGTGTCACCGCGCTCGCACTCAGCGTCGTCGCGATCGTCGCCGGCGAACCGATCCCATGGCCGCCTCCACTCGAGCCGACGCTCGCGCTGCTCTACTTGGCGATCGTCGGCTCGGTGATCGCGTTCTTGCTCTATTTCTGGATGCTCAATCGCACGAGCCTCGTCGTGACGAGCACGCTCGTGTTCGTGTTTCCGCTCGTCGCGCTGGTTACTGACGCCATGTTCGAGCGCGAGATCGCCCTCGGGCCGCGCGCGTATCTTGGCGCAGCCATCACCTTGGGCGGCCTTGCAGTGACGCTCCGTCGAAAATGAGCCCAGGTCAGACGGCAGGAGCATCTGACGACGCTAGCTTGAACGTGTCTGCTCGGTAACAATCCGGTAGATGTCGGACGTCAAGCGCGACCACCCGTGGATCTTCCGTACGTACGCAGGTCACTCGAGCGCGCGCGCTTCGAACGAGCTGCATCGCAAGAACCTCGCCGCGGGCCAAACGGGTCTGTCGATCGCGTTCGATCTGCCGACGCAATGCGGTTACGACGCCGATCATCCGCTCGCGCGTCCCGAGGTCGGCAAGGTCGGTGTGCCGATCGCATCGCTCGACGACATGCACGCGCTGTTCGACGGCATTCCGATCGAGCAGATGAACACGTCGATGACAATCAACGGCACCGCGATGTGGCTGCTCGCGCTCTACGTCGCGCTCGCGCGCGAACGTGGCGTGCCCGAGGCTGGTCTGCGCGGCACGACGCAGAACGACATCGTCAAGGAATACCTCGCGCGCGGCACGTACATCTTTCCGCCCGAGCCATCGCTCGATCTGATCGCCGAAACGTACGAGTACTGCGTCGCGAATCTGCCGCAGTGGAATCCGTCGAACATCTGCAGCTATCACCTGCAGGAAGCCGGCGCGACGCCGGTGCAGGAGCTCGCGTTCGCACTCGCGGATGCGATCGGCGTGCTCGATCGCGTGAAGGCGCGCGGCCGCGTCGATAGTGCCGCCATGGCGCAAGCGGTCGGCCGCGTCTCGTTCTTCGTGAACGCGGGCATGCGTTTCGTCGAAGAGATGTGCAAGATGCGCGCGTTTGGCGAGCTGTGGGACGACATCTGCAGCAAGCGCTACGGCGTCACCGATCCGAAGCTGCGCCAGTTCCGCTACGGCGTGCAGGTCAACTCGCTCGGCCTCACCGAGCAGCAGCCCGAGAACAATGCCTGGCGCATTCTGATCGAAGCGCTCGGCGTCACACTGTCGAAGGACGCGCGCTGTCGAGCGCTCCAGCTGCCGACGTGGAACGAAGCATTGTCTCTGCCCCGCCCGTGGGACCAGCAGTGGTCGCTGCGCCTGCAACAGATCCTCGCGTACGAGACGGACCTGCTCGAATACGGCGATCTGTTCACCGGCAATCCGGTTGTCGAGCGCAAGGTCGCGGCGCTGTGCGATGCGGCGCGCACCGAGCTCGCGCAGATCGACGGCATGGGCGGCATTCGCGGCGCGATCGAGAGCGGCTACTGCAAGCGCGAGCTCGTGCGGTCGATGGCACAACGCATGGCGCGGATCGAGCGCGGCGAGCAGACGGTCGTCGGCGTCAACAAATGGACCGAGGGCCTGCAGTCGCCGCTCGTCGGCGGTGATGACGGCGGTGTGTTCAAGGTCGATCCGGCGGCCGTCGACGCCGCGTTCGCATCGCTCGAACAAACGCGCAAGCGCCGCGACGCCGGCAACGTGAAGGCCGCGCTTGCCGAGCTCGAAGCGAAGGCGCGCAAAGGCGAGCCGATCATGGAGACCTCGATCCAGTGCGCGCTCGCCCGCGTCACGACCGGCGAATGGGCCGGCACGCTACGCAAGGTGTGGGGCGAATACCGCGCGCAGACCGGCGTACAGGGCGCGCGCATCGCCGATGGCGACGGCTGGAATGCGCTACGCGCGCGCGTCGAAGCACACGTGGCGAAGACGGGTCGGCGACCGCGCCTGCTCGTCGGTAAGCCCGGCCTCGACGGCCACTCCAACGGCGCCGAGGTGATCGCAGTCGCTGCAAAGGATGCCGGCTTCGAGGTGATCTACGCGGGCATTCGCCTCGAGCCCGCGGCGATCGCGCAGACCGCGGTGCAAGAAGCAGTCGACGTCGTCGGCCTCTCGGTGCTGTCGGGTTCGCACGTCGAGCTCGCGAAGGCGGTGCTCGAAGAGCTGCGCACGCGCGGCGGCAGCGACGTCGCCGTCGTGCTCGGCGGCACGGTGCCGGCGTCGGATCACGCGTCGCTGCGCGAGCTCGGTGTGCGCCGCATCTTCACGCCGAGTGACTACCGGCTCATCGACGTTGTCGGCGCGCTACTCGATCTCTGCTGAAAAGGGGTCTGACCGGTCTGACCCCATTTCTGGTCTGACCTATTTCCGGCAGCTGAAGCGGAAGTAGGCGGCGTTGCCGCACTGCGAGTCACCCCACGTTCCGTTGTCGTCCATGAACGCGCACTGCTCGGCATGATCGTTCTCGTTGCCATTGACGTCGTTCGGTTGGCCGGCCGCCCAGTGCGTATACGTCGGCGTCAGGCCGTCACTGTTCCAGGTCCACCCGGTGGTGAGCGACGTCGCCGTCGACGATTGCTCGAAGCCGATCCAGTTGAGCTCTCCCTGAAATATCTGCTCGACGCAGTTCTGATCGGCCTGCGTGCGGATCGGCGCGAGCTTGCCGCCCCACGCCGTGCATGCGGTCACCGCGTGGTCCTGGTTCGGTACGTTCGCGGTCTGCGTGCAACCAACCCAGCACGCGCCGTTGCAGTTCATCGCGACAGTCGTGCCGACGCAGATCAGCCCGGTGGTGCTGCACGGCGGCGGCGGCAGCGAGCTGTCGGGCGGCGCGTCGACGATGACGTTCATGGTGTCGCCCGGCGCATCGACAGCGGCGAGAACATCATCCAGCGTGGATGGCGCATCGTCTCGCGTGACCGAGGTGCCGTGCTCGAAGCCGCACGCCGCCACTAACGCGATACAGAGACACCCGAGCCGCACAGCCTCATTATGCGCGATTGGCCGACGGAATGGGGGCCGACCTGTTCCGCTAGTTCTTCCGGCAGCTGAAGCGGTAGGAGTTGTCGTCGTCACACGGTGTGTCATGCCAGTCACCGTTGGTGTTCATCGTCGCGCACTGCTCGGCGTGATCGGTCTCGGTGCCGTCGGTGTCGTTTGGCTGGCCGGCGGCCCAATGCGTGAAGGTCGGTGCGATGCCGTCGCTGTTCCAGGTCCAGCCCGTGGTCAGCGAGGTCGCCGAGCTCGATTGCTCGAAGCCGATCCAATGACTCTGCCCCGGGAACAGCATCTGTGCGACGCAGTCTTGATCGCCCTGGTCGCGGATCGGCGCGAGCTTGCCGCCCCAGTTCGCACACGACAGCACCGCCGTGCCTTGGCTCGGCACCGAAACGCCGATCTGCGTGCACTTGGCCCAGCACGCGCCGTTGCACATGAGCGAGCTGGTGACGCCGGCGCACACGAGCCCCGAGCTCGAGCATTCGGGCGCCGCGTCGATCGTGACGTTCGTCGTGTCACTCGGCGCATCGAGTAGCCCATCACGCGATTGCCCGGGTGCGTCGAAGATCGACGTGCCGTGCTCGAAGCTGCAGGCCGCCAAAAGCATCACGCAGCAGAGCCGTCCAAGCCGCACGGCTTTCATTATGCGCGCGTCAGCGCTGGCGGAGGAACTAATAGGCGCCGGCCACTGCCGGGCGGCCATCGTATTCGCATAGATACTCGTCGCTGGTGTCACAGCTCGATACGTGGAACCGCCCACCATCGTCGAACTGCGAGCAGTCCGACGACGTCGGCTCGCCGCTGACCCACACCAGATACGGTGCAGCCTCGCCGGTCACGTTGCGATAGGTGCCTTCGGTAATGCGATCGGTCATGCCGGCCCAGTAGTCGTTGATCACGATGCTCGTCGCGAGCAGGTTGCCCTCAGTGGCGTCGTCGATCGTCACGAGGTGTGCACCGACACCATCCGCTTCGCAGGCGAGCTCGCCGTCGAGCCAGGTCGGCACTTGCGTGACCGAGAAGCGATAGCAGCTCGTGCCGAGTTTCATGTAGGTCGCTGGGCATTGGCCGGCATCGAGCGCGAGCATCGGAGCGTCGGCCGTCAGCTGCGCGTCGATGGCGATCTCTGCTTCGCTCGGCGGGACCGCGCCGTCGTCGCGCGATGGTCCGCGGTCGAAGCCAAACCGACCACAGCCGATGAGCACGAGCACCACCGCGACGCGTCGCACACGTCCATGGTCGCACGACGGCCAGTGAACTAGACGATCAGTCCGCTGATATCGATGCGCGTGAAGTCCTGCACGGCGCGGATGTCGCCGCGTGTGACCGCATAGGCGACCGCGCCGACCGCCGCCTTTGCCTGCGTATCGCCGTCGTAGGCGGTTGCTGCGCCGGTCGTCGGATCGAACCCGGTGACGATGCCATCCTGGCCGCCGGGGGCGATGCCGCCGAACCAACCGGTCTTGAGCTTGCCGCCGCCAAACACGTAGACCCAGTTGCTGTTCTGCGGCGTGTTGTCGAGCCAGTTCGTGTTGTCGAGTGGCGCCTTCGGCGTGTCGCCTTCGAACGTCATCACGATGTCGTCGGAGAGCTTCGTGCCGGTCACGGTGTCGGTACGATTGCCGAGATCGGCCATGAATGCGTCGAGCACACGCTTGAGGCCGGCCGTCGTCGCGTTGAGCCGCGTCGGGTTCGTGAATGCGTCGTGCGGATCGTCGCGCAAGCCCGGCAGTACGACCGACGACGTCAGCCGCAGCTGGAACGCCTTCGCCGTCACGATCAACGTCTTGCCGATCTCGGCGACGTCCGGCCGCATGTTGCCGTCGATGCCGTAGGCGGCGAGATCGGTCGGCGTGATCGCGAGCTCGGCAGCGAGGTTCTTGCCGAGGAACTGTGCGGCGCTGCGTGCAGTCGCGTACGCGTCGTGCGTCGTCGATCGATTCGCTGCCTTGTTCAACGCAGCGAGCGTCTCGTAGTGCGCGCGATAGAGGTCCGCGTGACCGGCGTAACGCGCCGCTTCGAGCAGGCCGCCTGCGCGCGACGCCGCGCTGTTGAACAGGCCGACGATGTCTTCGCCGGTCGGCACGACTGCTGGCCGCGGCGAACCGGGCGCGGTGCCGAGCTGAGCATCGTCGACGGTGATCACGGGAATCACTGTCGGGCTCGCCTGCTGGAGCACCGAGACGATCGCGAACAGCGAGTTGCCATTCACCGACCGGACGATCGAATTCGGGTTCGGCGTGTGCGCCTCGTTGCTGCCCGCCATGAACGCGGTCATCTGCTGATTCGCGGGCAGGTTCGCGAACGGCGTGTTCGGGCCGAGCGTTAACGCGCCGCCGGTGCCCTGGATCTTCTGCGTCTGCGCCGCTGCGAACGGCCACGTGCTCGTGCTGCCACCGGCGACCGCTGCGACCGCATTGTGTGGCCACAGCAGCGTGAACCACGCGATGCCACCGTTGACGCCGCGAATGTGCACCGAGCGTTTCGTTGGCGTGGTAGCCGCTGCCTGGGCGACGCCGCGACCGGCGTGTCGCTCGAGGATCTCGAGCAAGCGCGTCTGCGAGACGCCGAGTGCAGCGCCGGCGGCAACGCTCCATTTGATCAGCGCGCGTCGCGTGAGCTCTCGTTTGTGATCGCGAGACATGGTGCCTCCTACTCGCAGGTGTGAGCCGCGGCTGCGAGCAGCGCGACGGCCATGCGCTTGCCGCTCTCGACGTCGGCAGCGCGTTTGACGGTTTCGTTGCAGATCGCGAGGTGCTGCGCGGTGGCCGGAACGCCCATCAAGCAGCTGAAGCCTGCTGCCACGCAGCGATTCGAGCTGTCGAACAGCTGGGCAGGGGCGCCGTTCTTCTGGCACTCGGGACGGTTCGGCAGGTTCGTGATGATCTCGGGCGCCGCCTGCACGTAGATGTCGAACAGCTTCGACGCCGTTGCGACACCGAGGTCGACGTTCTCGCGAATCCGTGCCGCGTAGTTCGGTGCACCGAGGGCCGCCGCGCTCGTGCGGTAGATCTTGCCCGCCGACAGATCGTCAGCCGCCGCGAGGTTCACGCCGCGCGATGCGAGCACGTTGCCGGTGGTGAGCACGCGCATCTTCGGGCAGCCGTGGACGCGCGACGCGTACCGCGGTGGCCCTTCGCGTTGCACGCACTCGAGCTCGACCCATGGATCTTGGGCATGTCCCGTGTACGACGGGTCGTCGATTTCTGCGTCGGTCGTGCACGCAGCGAGCAGGACGCCCAGTAGCAATGCGTTCTTCATGGTTAGAACCTCACGAAGTCGTCGCTGGTGAACACGCGATACATCGCGTCCTTCATCGAGTAGCCGCCGGCGACAAACGCGGCGACCTGCGCTTCGATTGTTGCGCTCGGTACGCGAGCACCGCCGTCGACGATGTCGTTCTTGCCCATCGCCCAGTCCCACACGCGTGCGATCGCGCATTCGGCGATCGTCGGATCCGCGGCCATCGCGCGGCCGAGCGACGTCATGTCACTGATCGGCACGCCGAAGCGCCACGCGAGCCCTTCGCCGTTCGGTAGGTAGTCGCGCATCTCGACGGGCGGGTTATCAGGCAGCGGCACCGGCACTGCGAAGCCGTCGGTGTAGCGGCCGTCTGCATCGAAGTGCGCGAACAGCGGAGCGATGTGGTTGATGTTCGAGTGGCAGTTCGCGCAGATCACCGACGCCGTATTCTTGAAGTCCACGCGGCCGGTCGGTGCGCCCGCGATGCTGTCGAACGGGAACACGCCCGTGTACGGCATCGTGCCGCCGACGTTGGTCGCGGTCTTCGCGATCTCGGCCGGGAACTTCGTGCACGCGAACGTCTCTTGCAGCCAGCGCACGCGCCTGAACGCGAGGTTCGAGAAGTAGTGCTTCTGCACGCCAGGATGCGTGAGCAGACCGACGGTCGCCGGCGCGTTGTTCGAGCAGTTGCCCGGCGTGAACTGGCTCGTCGCCGGATTGAAGCTCGGGCAGGTACCGCTCGTCGCGGTGAGCACGTCGAGGTAGGGGCGATCGTTGATCACGACCTGCGCGACGAACGCCGCCGCGGTATCGAGCTGCGGATCGTCGCCCATCTTCAGCATGTCCTGCGCGTAGCGGTACATCTGGCGCGCGAACTTCGGGTTGCCGAGGTAGCGCTGGATCTGCTCCTCGTACGCGACCTTCTGGTTGGGCGCAGAAGCGATCGCATCGAGCTCGACGAGCGTCGGCAGCTCACCGGTCAGGCGCAGCGCGGCGATCCGCAACGCCGCGTTGTAGTCGACCTCGCGCTCTGCGAGCTTGTCATCCCAATCGTCGTGCGGGTCGCTCGGCGGCGGGTCGGGCACGCACGCCGCAAACAACACGACAGCAAGTGGCCAGCGCATCATGGTGCCTCCAGCGTCTTGAAGTGGATCGTCAGGTAGTCGTTCGGGTCGAACGCGAGGAACGCTGCCGGGCCTAGCTCCAGCGTCTTCCCCATATCGAGCGTCAGATCGATGTCGGCAAAGCGATCGATGTCGTCGAGCACCGGCTTGGGCGGCCGCGACACGAACAGTGGATGCGCGAGCTTCACGCCGCTGCCGGCGCTGAGCGTCAGCTTCGAGACGTAGAGGCCGATCTCGCCAGCCTCGGCCGTCATTCTCAGCTTCGCCCCACCGACCGGTAGGTCGATCGTCATCTGCGTGCCGAGCGAGGGCAGAAACGGCCCGACCCGGACCGACTCGCCCATGTCAGGCACGCGCTCGTCGCGTTCGGCCTGCAGCCAGGCGAGCACGGCGGCCGCCGACGTGGGGTCGAGGGCAGGGCCGGTATGCTTGCCCATCGTCAGCAAGAGGCTCGAGGCGGGCGCATCGACATCGATGACGGGCGGCTGGAACTCGAACACCGTCGTGTACGCGCCGTCGGCGTCACCGGGTGCGAAGAAGTCGATCGCCGGCTGCGAGCCATGACAGCCGACGCAGCTCGATAACGCGGGCCACGCTTGTTGCGTCCAGCGGTCGCGAGCTGTCAGTGACGCTTCACCAGACATGGCCTCGTCGAGGCAGCCGGAGAGCAGCGCGCACGCGAGCAGAACCCCTCGCATGCCGTGCAGGCTGTCGACGCGGCCGATCGAAACGATCGGGCGCATGCCGAGCGCATCAGCAACGCGCGTGCCGTGAGGGAGTGTTCGAACGCTGCGCATGCGATCGAGAGCGCAAGCTCGCGACCGTGCACAATCAGAACGCTCTCAGCGCGACGAATTCATCGCGCTGTCAAAATCTTCTTAACTCGCGTGCAACAACCATCAGTTTTTCGGCGGGACCGTTTTCCCCACGCCGGTGATGTCAACAAACACCATTTGCGTCAGTGATCACGCACGCACCGCTTGCGAGGAAGAAATGCGCATCACCACCGTAGCCGTGGTTCTCGACGAGAAAGCCAGCTGAGACGCCCAGCGATTCGAGCACTTGCAACTTTCTTCGCAACCGCTTCTCGGCGTGTCGATACGCGCGGCAAGGAGGACATTCCTTCCCACATGACTGAAGACGGCCCGGCTCGCCCCCGGGCCGTCGCCTTTTCGGCGCCCGCGCGGCGCCGCTTTTGTCCGCAGATCGGACGAAACCGAAAGGGAGGTGTGTCGATAGGCGCGCCCATAGGAGGCAATGACAATGCGCAAGATGATGCTGGCGGCGACGTTCCTGTTCGCCGCGTGTGGAACGGTTCAAGACAACGCCGGCAGCGGCTCGGACAAGGGCAGCAGTGACTCCGGCTCGGATGGCTCGGGCTCGGATGGATCGGGCTCGGATGGCTCCGGCACGGATGCGGGCATGGGCTCTGGTTCGGATGGCATGGACGGCGGCGGTATGCCGACGCAGTGCATGACCGCCGAGGACTGCGGCGGCGGCAACAAGGCGTGTGACGTGCAGACGCACGAGTGCGTGACCGGCGTCCTCACGATCGACAACACGGCCTTCGTGGCGGAGGGCCCGCGGTACTGGACGGCGACGAGCAATCCGACCCTGCACGGTCTTTATGTTGGACCGAGCTCGGCAGTGATTCAGGTGATCGTTGGTAACGGCCAGGGCACGCTCGCCACGATGACCGGTACGGCCTGGAGTCTCACGCTGCCTGCGAACGCGATCGGTACGACCGACACGAACGTGCGCGTGATGATGACGGACCCGAGCGGCGGGCACGTCGAGCTGATGGAAACGCTGATCGTCGACAACGTCGCGCCGCGCATCACGCTGACGACGAGCACGGTGCATGACGAGAGCGATGATCAGATCGACTTCAGCAGTGGCGAACCGGTGCACGCGCACACGGGGCCGAACGTCACGCTGACCCCGACCGGTTGCCCGGTCGTCCACAAGTACGCGTACCTGACCGGCACGCAGGATCCGGTATTCGGCTCGCAGACTGCGCCGAATCCGATCGCGTTTCGGTTCACGATCCAGGACACCAAGCTGCAGCAGGGCTCGATGATGTATCGCGTCCGCACGAGTGATGGCCAGACGCTGCTCGATTGGACCGCGCTGCCACCGCCCATCACGCTCGACGACTACTCGATCAAACTGTTCAGCGACAACATGGCCGCGCTGCGCACGCGCTCGGGGCAGTTCTATTTCGACGTGAAAGCGCGCGACTGGTCGGGGCTCGACTCGACGGCGACCTGGTGCTGGAACCAAAAGCTTCTCGCGCCGCCGCTGAAGGTGGAGGCGCTCTCGCCGGGCGAGGTGTTCCAGTGGAGCCTGCCAAGTGATTCGCCGGTGTCGAGCGTCATTGAAAGCGAACCACCGATCTTGAAACAGCGCATCGTGCAGTACACGAACGAGGCGATTCACCTGTCGTGGACGCCGTACATCGGCGCCGTGCAGTACACGCGCAACTCGGTCGACGACATTGTCACGGAGACGAGCCTGTATCCGATCGGTTGCCCGACCGGGACGACCAATCCGCAGTGCGCGATCCGGAATCCGCCGGTCGAACCGGCCGACACTCCGGCGAGCGGCGTCAGCACGGGCCTGATGAGCATCTCGGCGTACGAGGACGCGACGAATGCTTGGGTTGGTGTGGGCAACGAGACGCTGGAGCTGGATATTCCGGCGCGCGCTCCGAACGATCCGCCGAAGGCGTACCTCATTGTCGTTACTCGCAGCGTGCCGGAGCTTCGGCCATCCGGCATCCTCTACCCGGATCGGGCGCGCGAGAACCAGCTTGTTGGCCTGACGTTCACCGGAGGCACGCCGACGGACCTCGGCTACTCGTGTCGCGACATGAAGGACACCCCGATCGGCAGGCTCTGCTATCAGGTCGATCACTACTGGCGTGCGCAGATGCTCGACTCAGCGACGGTCGACTTCGGCACGATCACGATCGCATTCAAGACGCAGAGCGCGATCCAGCCGCTTACCGCTGTGCCCTATCTCTCGGCGGCGGCAAGTTCGAGCGGTCCGCTCGTGTGGAATTCCGGCAACGACGATTTGCCGGGCGCTCTGCACTAGGCAGCGCGCGTACCGATGATCACGAGCCGCCCGCCCATCGCGGGCGGTTCTGCTTTGTACGGCTGCGTCGTGAGCCCGAGGTTCACGCTCTTGATCGCAAAGCCGGCGCGCTCGACGAGGCGCACCAGCTCGGGCACCGCGTAGACGCGCAACGACATTCGCTTCGAGCCGTCGCCGTTCGGGCCGGACCAGCGCCACGTCGATTCGACGCGGCCGCGCACGGCATCGAACTCGATCTCCTCGCGGAGCGTCGTGCCATCGGGCAGCGTGTGCGGGTGGTTGTCGCCGCGCGCGAGCTTCGCGACCAAGTTGTCGCGATGGTTCGTCTCGACGACGAGCGTGCCACCGGCGTGTAGCGCCTTTGCGAGCGTAGTGAGGATCGCGAGGTCATCGATCTCGTCCCCGTAGCCGAGCGACGAGAAGATGTTGAGTGCGACGTCGAAGCCGTGCTCGGCGAGCGGGTTGCGGAGGTCGTGCTGGAGGTAGCGGAGATGGTCGGTGGTGATGTCGCCACGCGAGCGCTCGGCGGCAGCGAGCAGCTCGGGCGCTTGATCGACGCCGAGCACGATCGCGCCACGCTCGGCGAGCCCGCGCGAGATCCGACCCTGGCCGCACGGCGCATCGAGCACGCGCGTGTTCGGCCGGATGTCGACGAGGTCGACGAGCTGTGCGACTTCGTTTGCCGTGCGCTCGGGCGTGAGGAACTTCGACCACAACCTAAGGTAGTCAGTGTCGAAGAACGACTGCCACCAGGTCATCAGTCCCAGCCGGGCTCGTCGATGCCATCACCGCCGGTCGAGCCGTCACCGGCCATCTCGGACGACGACGGAATGTCCGCGGGACGCTCCATCGCAGCGTCGGCAGCGGCAGCCGCTTGCGCAGCGTCGCTCGTCGCGGTCGGATCGTCGTCGGGCATATCCCAGCCTTCGTCGATCTCTTCGATCGGTGGCGCGTTCGTCGCGGGCTTCGCGCGAGGCGCCTCGGCAGGGGCGGGCGCGGCAGCGGCCGGTACCGGCGGCGCCGG
>DASUFX010000236.1:0-6323 GCA_036274355.1 Kofleriaceae bacterium
GAGCGCGCGCCGACCGCCTCGGGCGAGATCAAGAAACGCGGCTAGCGAGTGCGTTGACGTTGCCGCTGGCGGTTGGTTGCTCTCTGGCGCGACCATCCGCACATGCTCGACGTCGCCGCCCGAGGGCGCCGCCGCCCCAGAGCGAACGCCAAGATCCCAAGGTCACCGAGAACGTCAAGGAACTTTCAGATCGCGTTCTGCTCGAGCGATCACGCGTGCGGAGCGCGATCAAGAACCCTTTCTTCTTGGCGTTCTTGGCGGCTTGGCTCGCCTTGGCGTTAGATCTCCGGACGCGACTCCTGTCGCGCTCGCCAAGAACGCGCAACCACGACGATGCTCGCTTGCTTGCAAACGCTAGCGGTTCGCGACGCCCTGCGAGAGCTTCTCGCGGCTCGAGCGCACTGCCGCAACGACCGCGGGGTTCTTGCCGAGCTTCGGGTTCTCGCGCGCGAGCTTGTCGACTTGCGTGAACGCACCCTGGGCGCGCATCAACCACGGCTGAACGAGTGGCGCCAGCATCGTCACCCGCGTGTCGCGCAGGGCGAGCGATGCTTCCGTCGCGTCCACGGGCGGCGGCACGGTCGAGAGCATGCGTTGCGCGAAGCCGGCCAGGATGGAGCCCTGTGTGTAACGCGCGAGGACCTGCATCGCCGGGTCACCGGCCGCGACGACATCGTCGAGCACCGCGAGACTCGGATCGAGGATCGCGTTGATCTCGTTCACCGACTGCTCGCAGTCGCACAGGACGAGAGCTCTGGATTTCTCGTCGACGAGACACGCGGCGAGCGAGATGCGCGCCGAGAGCGCCTGGTTCTTGCTCGGCGAGTCGGCAAGCGTCGCGAGGTCAGCACACTCGTCGGGGATGTCCTCGTCGGCGATCGTCAGCTTCGGGAGTGCTGGCGCTGGCGGCTGCGGCGCCGGCGCTGGAAGCCCGCGCGCTGCATGAGGCGGGCTGGACCGAGGCGGCGTCGGTTGTACGGGCCGAGCGAATACGGGCGACGAGCACAACAAGACAACGAAGAGAGTCGAACGCATGACACTCAAAAGTGCAGTGGTCATGCCCGCCCAATCCGGCGCGCATTCGAGCAACACCGTGCTCCGGCGCCACGGGTTTGTGCCCCTATCGCTAGACGATTCGCTGTGCTTCACACGCTCGCTTTTTGCACATGGCGGCAGAGCTATAGCTATGGCGACGCCTAGTGGAATTCCAGTACTCGGCGACCTGCCCCCGGGTTCACATATCGGGCAGTTCTACTGGGACCAGCACGATCTCCTCGAAACGCTCGTTCCATTCTTCGCCACCGGGCTACGGCAAAACGAGCGCTGCATCTGGGTCTGTTCGCAGCCGCTGTGCGCCGCAGAAGCGCGCAGCGCGCTGGCGAAGGTGGTCTACAACCTCGCCGAGCTCGAGCGGAAAGGTCAGATCGCGATCGTCGATCACGACGCGTGGTACGTGCAGCGCGGCGAGCTGACGACGGGCCGTGTGATTCAGGGTTGGCTCGACGCGGAGCGCGATGCGCTCCAGTCTGGCTACCGTGGGCTCCGCATCAATGGAAATCTGATGTGGGTGCCGCCCGAGCAGTGGTCGCAGCTCGCCGACTACGAAGCGCAGGCCCACACAGCGTTCCGCGACCGCGCGATCGTCGCGTTGTGTAGCTATCCGCTCAGCAAGTGCGGCGCGCACCAGATTGTCGACGTGCTGCACAACCACGGCGCCTCGCTCGTGCGCAACGGCAGCGGCTGGGGCCTCGTTCACGGCGCGACGGCCGCGCTGGCATCCCTCGACACCGAGCACTTCCTCGCCCGCGCCGAGCAGAGTCATTCGGTCGAGTTTTATCGTGACCGGTTTCCCATCGATCGAGTTGCCGCGCGTCTGCACGACGCGCTCGATCGCGGCGTTGGCGCCGCAGCACTCGTGATGCGCGAGCACGGCAATGCTCTGCGCTCCGAGCTGCTGCGGCGCGACGTCGATGTCAACGCAGCGATCGGCCGCGGCCAGCTCGCCATCCTCGATGCAGATGCCGTGTTCGAAGCGGCGTGGACGCGCCCCGGCGTCCGGCTCCAGGTCGTGATCGAGGCGGTGCGCACGCCGATCAGCGCGATCATCGAGCGCTACGGTTCGTGCGCCGCGTACGGCGAGCTCGTCGACCTGTTCGCACGCAATGGCGATCGCGATGCTGCGATCGCGCTCGAGCGCTGGTGGAATGACCAGCTGCTGACACTGCCGATCGATCTTGCATGCGGCTATTCGCTCGCGAGCTTCGACGATGCGAGCACCGTCGCGCAGTTCAAGACCGTGTGTAACGAGCATCGCGACGTCGGCATCGATGGCGCGGTGACGGCGTCCGAGGCGGATCGGCTGCGCGTCGAGCTCGCGCAGATGACGAACGCGCTCGCCCGCGAGATGGCGCGACGCCAGGTGATCGAGGCCGCCTACGCGACGGCACGCAAGGCACGCGAGCACCTCGTGCTGCTCAACCGGCTGACCACCGCGCTCGGCGAAGTCACCAGCCGCGCGCAGTTTGCCGACCTCGTGCGCGACCTCGTCGTGCGCACGCTCGATGCAGCCGCGATCGTGCTCGTCGAGGTCGATAGTCGCGAGCCGCTCGTCTGCGAGGGATTCGGCGCCGAATCGCTGTGCCAAGCGGCGCTCGTGCCGACAACGCGCGCGCGCTGGTCGAATCGTATGCCCGAGCCCGCCGGCAACACCGAGCTGCGCGCGTACGCGGTGCTCCCGGTGATGGTCGGCTCGCGGCGCGTGGCGACGCTCGCGCTCGGCTTTGCCCACGACCGCGAGCTCAGCGCACCGTATCGCGGGCTGACCGACGACGTCGCCCGCCAGCTTGCACTCGCACTCGATCGCGCGATTTCGTATGAACGCCTCGAGCACGAGCGCAAGCGCGCCGAATCCGGCAGCCGCGCGAAGGACGAGTTCCTCGCGATGCTCGGTCACGAGCTACGCAACCCGCTGTCACCGATCTTGACCGCGACGCAGCTGATGCGGCTGCGCGGTGAGGACGTGTTCGAAAAAGAGCGCACCGTGATCGAGCGCCAGTGCCGGCACATGATCCGGCTCGTCGACGATCTGCTCGACGTCTCGCGGATCACGCGGGGCAAGGTCGAGCTGCGCCGGCGGCCGATCGAAATCTGCGAGGTCGTCGCGCAGGCTGTCGAACAGGTCAGCCCGGCGATGGAGGAGCGCGCGCATCGGCTCACGATCGACGTGCCGAAAAGCGGCCTCGTCGTGCACGCGGATCCGGCACGGCTCGCGCAAGTGATCGGCAACCTCCTGACGAACGCGGCGAAGTACACGCCGCACGGCGGTGCGATCACGGTCGCAGTGCGCGCCACCGGCAGCGCCGTCGCGATCGCAGTCCGCGACACCGGCATCGGTATCGATCCGAAGCTGCTGCCGCAGGTGTTCGGGCTGTTCATCCAGGGACGTCAGGGCATCGATCGCGCCGCCGGCGGACTCGGGCTCGGCCTGGCGATCGCGAAGACGCTCGTCGAGCTGCACGGCGGCACGATCCACGCGCGCAGTCAGGGCGCGGGTCAGGGCAGCGAGTTTGTCGTCGAGCTTCCGCGGTACGCGAACACGCGGCCGGCGCAGCGCAGCAACAACAGCGGCGCGTTCGTGCTCGCCGGGATCCGACCGTTCCGCGTACTCGTCGTCGACGACAACGAGGACGCCGCGTTCCTGTTCGCCGAAGCGCTGCGCAAGCTCGGCCACAAGGTCGATGTCGCAAACGATGGTCCGAGCGCGCTTGCCGTGGCGCGCCAGAACCCGCCGGAGATCGCGTTCCTCGACATCGGGCTTCCTGTCATGGACGGTTATGAGCTCGGCCGGCGGCTGCGCGAGATCGAAGGCGCGCCGCCAAAGCTCGTCGCGGTAACGGGTTACGGTCATTCATCGGATCGGGAGCGCTCGCTCGACGCGGGTTTCGCGCTGCACCTCGTCAAACCCGTCGACCTCACCGCCATTCAAGACGCGCTCGCGAAGCTCTGCACCTGAGCTACGCTAGAAGCATGCCGTCCGTGCCACTACTCGCGCTGGCTTGGGTTGCGATCTGGCTGTGGCGCTGGGCGAAGCCGTCGCCGGTGGTGTTCGGGCTCGCGATCGTGCCCGCGTCAGTCGCGACGACGCTCACGCTCCTGTGGTGGCCGGAAGCGACAGAACAACAGATCACGTACGCGATGTTCGCGGCGGAGATCGCCGTGCTCGTCCCGTTCGCGCTGATGATGCGCCAGCAGGTCGTGCGGCTCGTGCAGTTCGTGTTTCCCCGCGCGCGCGTTGTCCGCAAACGCTACTAAGAGCGAATGCGAACGACGACGTCGAGCTCGGGCTCGGCCTGCGTCGACGCGCGCTCGCCGAGACCATGTGGCGGCGTCCACCGCGGCCGCGCATCGGGCACGAGCTCGAGCGTCTGCGCGAGCCACGCGGCACGATCTCGCACCTCGGTGGCGGTCGGTCGCCAACGCGGATCGTCGGCGAGCATCTGATCGATCAGCGCCGTGAGCTCGAGCGGGGCGGCCGTCGCGTTCTCTTGCGCCGACGGTCTCTCCGGCAGCTCGCCGATCAACGCGCGAT
This sequence comes from Kofleriaceae bacterium, assembly GCA_036274355.1. GTDB lineage: Bacteria > Myxococcota_A > Polyangia > Haliangiales > Haliangiaceae > JABFXX01. Next base: position 4,589 of record DASUFX010000236.1, read on the forward strand.
ACGCCAGCACGCCGAGTGCGTGTACATCGGCGCTCGGATCGGCTCCGCGCTCCGAGTCCTGCACGACGACCGACGTCCAGCCGCGCACGCAATACGGGAACGGCCGCTGCGGCGTGACGATCACGGCCGTGTTGCCCAGCCGATCGTGGACGACACCGCGCGCATGCGCGTGCGCGAGAATCTCGGAGATCGTGCGCACCATCACGACGATGTCCGAGAGCGCCATCGAGCCGCGCCCGAGTCGCTCGCCGATCGAGATGCCGTCGACGAGCTCGCGCGCGACCCAGGGTCGCTTGTCGGGCAAGACGCCGCACTCGTAGACGCGTGGAACGCCGGGATGGGCAAGTGCCTCGAGCACGCACGCCTCGCGCATCAACTGCACGGCGCACGATCTGTCGTGGCAGACCTTGAGGGCCGCGCGGCGCGGCAGGACGAGGTGGGTGGCTTCGTAGATGACGCCGGTGGCGTCGTTACCTAACTCGCGCTCGATTCGGTAATCCCCGACCCGAGCTACATCTTGAGTCATCAGGCCGCCAGTTGGGTGCAGTACCCGTGCCTCGCATTTGCGTGCGGATGTCCGCGAATCGTCGACGCCGCAACCGGTTGCGCGTGGTCTGCCGACCACATAACGACGTTTGGCTAGCCTCAGCTCTGATGTCGCATAAGCGCGTAGTAGAGGCCGCCCGCGATGCCGAACCCGACGAACCACGACCAGTCATAGATCGGCTTCATCGGCTCCCAGAACGCGCCAAGCAGTGCAATGCCTGCACCGAGGAGCGTCGCCACGACGGCGGGAACGTTCCAGCCGCTCGTGTAGCGATAGCGGCCGTCGGTGACGTAGAGCGAGCGCAGATCGAGCTCGGTCTTGCGCAGGATCCAATAGTCGACGATGAGCACGCCGCCGATGGAACCGAGCGCTGCGCCGTAGCCACCGAGCCAGCCGCCGATGTAGCGCTCGGGATCCTTGAGCAGCTCCCACGGCACCATCGCGATGCCGATGAGGCCGGTGATGAGACCGCCGCGCTGGAAGTTGATCTTCTTCGGGAACGCGTTCGCGAAGTCGTTCGCCGGTGACACGACGTTCGCTGCAATGTTCACCGCGAGCGTCGCGATCACGATCGTGAACGTCGCGATCGCGACGACGAGGCGGCTGTCGAACTTCGATGCGAGCAGGATCGGGTTGTCGATCGGCTCCTTGTAGACAATCCACGTCGCGCTCGTGATCATGATGCCCATCGCGGCGAACACGGTCATCGTCGACGGCAGCGCGACGGTCTGGCCGACGGCCTGCTCTTTCTGCGAGCGGCCGAAGCGCGTGAAGTCGGGCATGTTGAGCGACAGCGTCGACCAGAATGCGATCGTGCCAGTCAGCGCTGGAATCATCACGCCCATCAGCGTCGGATGCTTCGCACTCGGCTCGAACGAGCTGCGCTCGAGGATCGGACCGAGGCCGCCGGCCTCCTTCAGCATCCACACGAGCAACGCCGCCGTCATCACGAGCACGAACGGCGCCGCGAACCGCTCGACGCGACGGAGCAGCTCCATGCCGCGGAAGATGATGAAGATGTTGAGGCCCCAGAACAGCGCGAACGAGATCCACTGCGTGTTCTGAAACCCGGCCGTCGGATAGCCCGCGGTGCCGAGGAGCGTCGCCCACTTCGGAAAGATCGACACGAAGAAGACCTGCAGCGCCGCGCCACCGACCCACGCGTTGATGCCAAACCAACCGCACGCG
>DASUFX010000237.1:0-3410 GCA_036274355.1 Kofleriaceae bacterium
ACGAGGTTACGCACGCGCGGCAACAGCTCACGACACAGCGCCTGCGCGGCCATGCGATCGCCGCGCGCTGCGGCCGCGATGCGCGGATCGATCGCTGCGGCCGGTGTCACCACGAACCGACCTCCACCGCGAGCGACAAGCGTGGCTGCACCGGGCGAATCGTGTCGACGACCTCGATCATCGCAGCGCGCGAGACTGCAGCCTCGGGCGCGCCGAGCACCAGGTCGACGCCGGCGCACGCGACGACGCCAATGCGGCCGGCGATCCGCGCGTGCCATGCAACCTCGACCGCACTTGCGAATGCGACGGTCGACTTGCTCGGCGTCGCTGCGAGTCCGACCGGCGCCGTCGACGTCGAGCGATGATAGACAAGCGCACCAGCGCCGACACCGAACGCGACGCCACCGGCGACTCGGCGCTCGCCACCGAGAAGCGCGCCGCTGCGCGAAACATCGAGCGCGACGTCGGTGCCCGCGCGCCACTCGAGTGGCACGCCAAGCTCGAGAGCGAGCGATGCTCCCCATGGCCCTCGCGTGATCGTCGTGCGTTGCACGAGCGCGTGTGCGCCGTGCTGTGCGCCGCCATCGAGCGCGACTTGCCAGCCGAGCGCAGCGTCGATCGCGACCGGCGCCGCGCCCTTTGCAATCGGAACCGGCACGGGGATCGGCTCCGCTCGCTCCTCGACTGGCGCGGCCTTCACCTCGACACCGATCGTGCCGCCGAGCGCGATCGAACGGACTGCGCTGCGCACGGCGATCGCTGCCGCTTCTGCCATCGCCGATTCGGCGGCCGGAGGAATTTCGCGTACGAACAAGCGATGGTCGCGAGGTGTTGCGATCGCGACGGCGAGCTTCTTGCCGCGTGCGACGAACCACACGACGACGCGCGCGTCGTTCGCTGCACCGATCCGCTCCGCCGCTGCGAGCTGGCCGTCGAGAGTCGGCTCGATCGAGTCGCCGGTCGGATAGCTCTCCATCGCGACGCCCTCGAGGTCCGCGAGCTGGCCGCGCAACCGCGCCACGATCGTGGCGTCGTGCACACCCTCGCGCACGACGACGCCGAGGCGCTCGCCATCAGCTTCCGCGATGAGCGGTAGCAGCAAGGCCATCAGCAACACCGCCTGGGCTCGCACGCAGGCATCAGCGTATCAGTTCATCCCGTTGCCGATGAAGCGCGCGAGAAAGCCGTGGGGACCGATGCCACCGAGGGAGTTACACGTCGGCGACGCCGAACCCTGCGGGCAGTCGACGTCGCGGTCGTACGACCAATAGTGAACGCCAGCCAGTTTCTTCTCGATAGCAAATGCGCTCATCTCGTCGGTGTCTTGCAGCGTGAAGTGCTCGTTTTGAACGTCGTTGCCGCCGATCATCGGCGTCAGCTCGATGTTCGAGTACGGCACGCCCCAGTGATCGTGAAGGTTGTACGCAGCCTGGATCGCCGATTGCCCCATGTCGCACAGCCCGCTGCTGACGACGCACACGCCCGGGCTCGGCCCGCCGTAATCCATTGTCATGAGGTTTACGGTGACGTAGCTCGGCCACGTTGCCGCGGTTCCGTCGAAGCCGAGCTTCGACTTGACGGCCATCAGCGTCTGATCGCCTTTGATGTTGAAACTGCTCGTCGCGGCGGCACCGAGCGATACGGCGGTCGGGGTTCCGTCGTTGTTCGCGAGCGTCGCGAGCGTGAGACTCCAGCGCAACCCAGGATATGCGGCGTGCGCGGCGACGATCCGCTGGATGAGCTGACCGATCACTTCTTCGGATTGACCGGCTTCGATGTCGTAATCGATTCCGATCAGATGAGGCGAGGCCCACCGCGCGAGGAACGCCATCATGTTGGCATCGCTGCCACACGTGAACGCACCCGCTGCGCCGCCGGTCGCGAGGATGTAGTCGATGTTCGCCGCAGTCAACTTCGGCACGTTCGTCGACGCCATCGCTTCACCGGGCACGCCGCCCCAGTTTTCGCTGCCGCACTCGCCGGTCGCGAACGCGAGCGTGATCGTCTTCGCGCCGTGTGCCGTCATGTCATCGACGAGCGCCGTGCGCGTGCCAGGCACCATCGTCGAGATGACGTTGGTGTTCCAGTCCATGTTGATGCTCGTGTCTTTGTACGCACTGAAGATCAGACCGGCGGGCGCGGTGCCACCGCTGCCGCCGCCCGTGCCCGATCCGGAGCCGGATCCGGATCCATCATCGTCACCGCCCGAACCGCCACCGCCCGGCGGACTTCCTATTTCAGCGACGCAACCGACCAGTGCGAGCGTGAAAATCGCGACGAGATGCTTGTTCATGTCTCGATAGAGAGACCGCGCCCAAGGATCGGGTCATGGGAATCTTTCGCAGCGATCCCCGATGCATGCGCGAGGCTGACCGGTCGGTGGTTTCCCGATCGAGCTAGGTCAGCGGCGCAAGGCGCAAGATCTTGCCGTGAACGTCGCCGCTCTCGGGATCGATCGCGGGATCGATGAACAGCCGCGTGACCGCGCTGTTGCGTAGACCGGCGAGCATGGCGTCGTTGATGAACGCGCCTGCGTCGAGGCCCACCGCGAACAGCTCCTCACCCGTGCCCATCGCCTTCGCGAATGTCTCGGCCGCCTGGCCCGTCGAGAACAGAAAACCGTACGGGCGGCGGCACCACATGTCCGTGCCGTTCGAGGTCAGGTACCAGATGCGAGGCGGCAGTACCTGTACGAGCTCCTGCAAACGAACGTCCTCGGACATCCGGGTCTTATACCTCGACGCGTGATAGCTTGCGCGCATGATTCGCCTCGCGCTCGCCTGTGCGCTGTTGCTCGTCGCCTGCGGTCCCGGCTCGAAGGGCGGACCGACGATGAACAATCGCATCAACAGCCCGGCGCCGGTCGCGCAAGGCTCCGACGTCGCCTCGGGTGACATCCTCGCGCGCGAGCCAGTCGCGAACAACGCAGAGGTCAAGCACATCCTGATCTCGTGGAAGGATCTCGATAGCGCAACGGATCAGCGCGCGAAGAAGCGCACGAAGGAGGAGGCGGAGGCGCTCGTGAAATCGCTGCTCGGGCAGATCAAGGCCGGCACCGAATTCGAAACGTTGATGAAGGAGTACTCGGAGGATCCGGGCAGCGCGTCGACGGGTCGCGGCTATCCGGTATCGCCGGATGCGCAGCTCGTGATCGAGTTCAAGCAACTCGGGTTGCGGCTCAATGTTGGTGAAGTCGGTGTCGTGCAGTCCGACTTTGGCTTTCACATCATGAAGCGGATCAAATGATCGCGACCACCGCAGCGGTTTCGCTCGGCCTGCTCGTCGGCGCGCGCCACGCGTTCGAGCCCGATCACCTCGCAGCGGTGTCCACGCTCGTCACGACCTCGCGCAACGCCAAGGGCGCCGCGTTGCTCGGCCTGCTGTGGGGTATTGGTCATACGATTGCGTTG
>DASUFX010000238.1:0-3964 GCA_036274355.1 Kofleriaceae bacterium
CCTCGCCGAGCTCACCGACGACGCGGCGACGATCGACGCAGCCGATCTCAACAAGACCAAGCTCGAGCTGTGTGCGCAGACCGCGCAGCGGCTCGGCCTCACATCGATTCGCCGCCACGTCTGCGATCTACTCGACGCGAACGCGCCGCTCGCCGATGCATACGATCTCATCGTGCTCGACGCGCCGTGCTCGGGCCTCGGCGTGCTGCGCCGGCATCCCGACGCGAAATGGCGCCTGCAACCCGCCGACGTGCCGCGGCTCGCCGACCTGCAGCGCCAGCTGCTCGACGCGGTCGTGCCGCGCCTCGTGCCCGGTGGCACGCTCGTCTACTCGGTGTGCACGTTCACGCGCGCCGAGGGGCCGGATCAAGTCGCAGCGCTCGTCGCGCGCACCGGCCTGAAGCTCGTTAGCGAGCAGCGGTCGTGGCCGCCCGATGCCGACGCGTTCTACATCGCGCGGCTCACGCGTTAGACCTGCGAGTGGAGAAGCACGACGTTGGGGCGCACTGGGCGCTTCTGGAGCGTCGACTGGCGCCTTCGCCGCCGCACGACGTGTTCCAGACTAACGCCAAGAAGCCAAGACGCCGAGGCCGCCACCAGAAGGAGGGTCTTCGACGCGGTCTGCAGACGCGGTCGTGCGAGCATAACGCGATCCCGAAACGCTTCTTCTGGCGTTCTTGGCGTCTTGGGGCCTTGGCGTTCCTCTGGGCGCCGCCAAGCGGCTCCCTCGACGCCATCTCAGCACACTGCTACGGCATGCGGCTGACGACGAGCTTCGCGACTTCCTTCAGCTGATCAATCGTGCAGACCGGCTTTTCGCTCGAGCCGATCATGAAGCCGAAGTGCGCGAGGAAGTTCCCCTTGCGCACCGCAAGGTCGATGTCGGTGCTCTTGAGGCCTTTGACCTCGTGCACCTTCTCGTAGCCGCCGTCGCCGATCCCAGTGACATCGGTGAACTTCGATTCCTTGCTCTGGTCTTTGGTCAGCTTGATCCACGCATCGATCGCCGCGCTGTCGTTGAAGCTGCTGACGCCGAACTGCGCGCTCATGTGCTTCGCGGGGTCCTTGATCGTGCGATTGCAGACCATGAGGGCGCCCTGACCTTCGTAGCGCGTCGCCTCGATCTCGAGCTTCTTGCCGCATGCCTTCGACAGGTCGTCGGCAGTCAGCAGTGCGGCGCAATCGAGCTTCGGCGCGGGCGTGGGCAGCGGCGCCGGTTTGTCGTCGGGCGGCTTTGGCGCTTCGGCGGGCTTCGTCTCCGCCGGCTTCGCGGCTTCCGGAGCGGGAGTCGGTTCTTGCTTCTTCTGCTCCGCCTTCTTCGAGCAGGCAGCCAACACGACAACAACAAGCAGTGCGGTGCGCATGGCGCGGACTCTATCTTTGGTAAGGTCCGCCAATGGACGAATTCGTGCAGAAGATGGTCGACAAGGTCGGGATCGATAAATCCACCGCGATGAAGGTGATCGACTTCCTCAAGGAGCACGCCGACGACGCCGTCGAGTACCTGCAGAAGTCCGGCCTCAAGGACAAGCTGCCGGGCGGCCTCGGCGACAAGCTCGGCAAGCTGTTCTGATCGCGCTAGCGAAAGCCCTTCTTCTTGGCGTCGGCAACGGCGCTATCGAACGCCTTCGCCGCTGCCTGAGCCGACGCGAAGGTCTTGATCGTCGGCTTGAAGAACGTCTTGCCCGTCGAGCGCACGAGTAACTGCGTGTCGTCGACGATCGCTTCCCATTTTTTGTCAGTGCCCTTCGTGAGCTGCGTGCGCCGCACGCCAGCGCCGACGCGCTGACCGAGCTTGAGCCGGAACACGTCGCCGAGCCGGCGCTGGAGCTGGCTATGGAGCAGCACGTTGATGTCGGTCGCGATCTGCCAGCCGAGCGCGCTCTCCCACCAGTCGCTGTCGGCGGACGCGAAGCAGCGACCATCGCGCTGCCGTTGCTTGGTGTCGAAGATGATCAGCGGCACGTCATCACGCACCGCGATCACGTCGAGATCGTCGAGCATCGCGAGCTTGTGCGCCTTCGCCGAACCCTTGAGCCGGGTGTTGATCCACTCCTCGAGCGCCTTGCGCAGTCCGCTGCGACCGGAGACGAGCTCGGCCGGCGACAAGAACCGCGCGCTGGTCTCCGTCGACGTGAAGCCGCCGCCGCCGACCTGACGCCAGAGCTGGAGCAGAGGATCGGGCAGCGGCTCGCCGACGAGCGCCTGGTAGGCGGCGAGCTCTGCGTCCGTCGCCGGTGGACCGAGCCGGACCTGGATGTCGGGCACGAGTGGCGTGAGGCCAGCCTCGGCGATCGCGCCGTACATCTCGCCGAGGCTCTTCAGATGCCAGGCAGCGGTCTGGTTGTCGTCGCGATAGCGCTGATCGAGGAACGCCGAGAGCAACGTGTCTTCGCGACGGGTCGCTTCGCCGTCGATCCACAGATGCGTGATGCGGCCGCCTGCCGAGAACACGCGCGTCTCCCACGCTTCCATTGCCGCGATCGCCGCGTCGCCAGTCGGAAACTCGCGCCCGAGTGGCGGGCATTTGTCGTCGAGAGTGCCGTCGATCTGGCGGCCGAGTACCGCGATCCGCGCCTCGCCGTCTTCGTTGTAGCCGGCGCCCGGCAACGGATAGTAGTACTTGCGGCGAACCGCGCCCGCGCCGCCGACATACCACGTGTCGACGCGCTTGGTGCCCTTCGGCGGATTCGCGACGAGGCGGCCGAACATGTGGCGCGCCTCGGCAGTGGTCGCGAACTTGAGCCCGATGGCCGGGATCGAGACGTGGTCCCAGTAGTCCTTGCCGTTGCCGTCGTGGACGAGCAGTCGATCGCCGAGCCGGATGATCTCGCGGGCGCGCGACGTCTTCGTGTCGAGGAACAGCACGCGCTCGTCGATCATTGGATGCCCGGCGACAAACGCGGCCATGCCGTTCCACGGGATGCCTTGGCCGCCGGTGCCGGTGACCTGACCGCTCGGCACGCCGATCGCGTAGCCGTCGTAGACATGGAGCGCGCCGACCTCGTCGAAGAACCACACGACGTGCGTGTCGCGGTCCTCGAAGAAGCGCCCCGACACCTTGCAGCCGGCGAGCGTGCCGAGCCGCGCGTCGTCAGCGGCGATCGGCTTACCGGCCGCGCGTGCGGATTCTGCGGTGGCACGCGCCTCCGCGATCTGCGCGTCGAGCTTGCCGCTCTCGAGCGCGGCGATGCGCTTCTTCATCTCGGCGTTCGCGAGCAGGGCCGGCGTCTTCTGGTCGCGATCCTTGACCAGATAATCGGAGTAGGGCGAATCGGGTAGCTCGCGCGCGCGTGCGAGGAACGTGCGCGCATCGTCGGGGCGCATCAGGTCGAGCGCACCAGCCATCGCCTGCTCGAAGAGGTAGCGCATCCGGCGCGCATCGTCGTTCGTCGCCGGTGTCCAGCCGATCACGACGCGTGCGAGATCGATGAGCAAACGCGGCGACTGCTTCTTGTGCAGCAGCACGTCGGCGTAGACGGTCGCGGCGTGGACGGCGCTCGGATCGGCCGCGCGCTCGACGAGCGTGCCGAGGATCCGGACGTTCGCGGCCGCATCGACCTTGGTCTCGAGCGCCTCGAGCAGCGCCCAGTACTCTTCGCGCTCGCTGAACATCCGCTCGACGAGAAACGGCAGGACGTCGGGGTGATCGACGTGCGAGAGCCCGAAGTAGAGGTTGTAGCGAAGCTCGTCGTTCTTCGCAGTGCTCGCGTTCTTGACCGCATCCATGAGCGCGCGCCGCGCGCCGGCGTGTGGCGTGTAGAACAGCGCGCGATTCGCGGCGCGGCGATCGTCGGTGTCATCGCCAGCTTCGGCGAGCGTCACCGTCATGCGCACGAGCTTGTCGACTTGCTTGTCGTCGAATGCGCGGATGCCCTCGGCCGCCCGCAGCCACTCTTCGAGCACCGCCTGGCGCACGACCATGCTGTTGCCGGCCAGCGCGTGCTCGACCGATGCGAACACC
>DASUFX010000239.1:0-7960 GCA_036274355.1 Kofleriaceae bacterium
GGCGTGTTGTTGCCGAGGTTGCCGTCATCGTCGTCGGCGATCAGCGCCGCCGTGAACGTCGTGCTGATGTCGTCGGCGCGCTGCATCACGCCGGTGAAGATCTTCTCGGCGCGCGCGACGCCCGCTGCCATACCGAGCTGACGGACGAGCGCTTTGCGCAGATCCCACAGCGTGCCCGAAATGATGAGGCCGCTGATGTGTGGATCGAAATCGAAGTCGAGCGGGTACACGCGCTCGATGCCGGGCGGATCGATGTCACGCAGCGGTGCATCGGTGAGGAAGAAGCCGTGCCCGATCGTCGGATCTTCGGTGAGGTTGGCGGCGAAGAAATCGGCGAGGCCCTCCGAGAGATGACTCTCGAACTTGCCCATGCCTGCGATCACCGAGTGGTTGTGCAGTGAGTGACCAAACTCGTGATAGACGATGTCGGCGATGCGGCCGCTGTTCTCGCAGGTCGCATCTTTCTTGAACAGGTGAACGTCATCGCCGGTCGAGTACGCGTTACAGCTGCCGTTCTCGTTGACGTAGAAGTCGAGCTGACCGTCGAGCCAGGTCGTCACGCTCGGGTTGACGATGCGAGCGCGCGCCTTGGCCTGGTTCGCATAGATGTACGTTGACAATTGCGCATCGCCGAATTCGTCGTCGGCGAGATTCCACACGCCGGTACCGCCGGGCTGCACGGTGAGGGTCGTCGTCGCGGTGCCACCGCCGGCCTGATTGACGATCTTCACGAACGTGCCGGTAAGCCCGGGCGCGACCGTCGCCGCGGTCGTGCCGGTCCACGTGAACGTGCCAGTCGCCGACGTCGTCACCGGCGAGCCGTTGACGGTGATGTTCGCTGCAGGCGCCGGCATGTCGTCACGCGTGCTCGCTGCCCAGCGCACGCCGGCGTTGTATTGCAACGTGCCGGTCGCGGTCATCACGCGGCTCTCGCGCGCGACCTCGCGGCCATCGCTACCGATGTACACGCGCATCGTGCCGACGTCGCGAATATCGACGGCGTGATAGGTGATCGCGCCCGCGCGCGCGATCGGCAGGATCGCTTTCGTCGTGCCTACCAGCGTCGCAACGACGTTCGGCAATGCCGAGGAGCCGATCACGAACAAGTGATCGTGTGCGAAGACGAACCCGAGCTGCCCGCCGATCACCGGCACGCCGCGGTAGTGCTGTGCGAAGCCGACGGTGCGAATGCCATCGTCGACCTGGTTCGCGACGACGACGAGATCGCCGAGCTGCGCACCCGGCGCGAGCAGCTCGAGATGTGCGGCGAGAAACTGCTCCGCCCCGCGCTGGGCGATCGCAGCGTCGCCGACCGCACCCGGCGCCGCGACCACGCCGCCCCACATGCGCGCAGGCACGCCGGTATCGCGATCCCACGTCGCACGCCAACCTTGTTGCGCGAGCTGCGCAAACGCTGGCCGCGCGCGCGCCGGCATCGCATCGCCGATCACGCGCTCGCGTAGGCGTCCCTCATGCGGCTTCGCGATGCTCGTCGAGCTCGCGAGCAACAGGGCAAGACCTAGCGCCAAGCGCACGGCCAACCATGGCACGAGTTCGCGAGTTTGCGCGCGGCGTCGATCACGCAGCCACCGTTCCAAGAGGCCCTTTGATACCCTGGATCGGTGCGCTACGCGCTCGTCGTCCTGGCGGCTTGCTCGTTCGACCACGGCGTCGATGGGACGTCGGATGGCCCGCCTGCGAACCTGTCCGATGTTCGCCCGACGGACGACGGCCACGCGACCGTGGATTCGGCGATCGTCGACAGCGCGAACGGCCAGCCGACCTGTACCGACGGGATGCAGAACGGCGACGAGCTCGATGTCGATTGCGGCGGCACGACGTGCGGGCCGTGCGCGAACATCTTCACCACCGACGCAAACACGCTCGCGCTGTTCGAGCTGAACGGCACGCTCGCGGATTCGAGCGGCAACAATCGCAACGCGACGCTGATCGGCGGCACGTTCGTGACGACGTCGTGGGGCCAAGGCTTCGCGGTGCCCGGCCAGTCAACGCAGGGCTTTCAGTGGAACACGTACGCGGCGATGATCGCGCATCCATACACGATCGAGATGGTCGTGACTGCGCAGAGCGTGTCGTGCTGGAAGAAGTTGTTCGGGCCGAGCGATAGCGCGGACGCCGGCTGGTACTTCTGCGGCGGCTTCTCGAGCTATCCGTCGAACGCGATCGGCCCGACGTTCACGACGAACCAGCGGCACTACATCGCGATCGTCTCGACATCGTCGAACGGGATCCGCGTCTACGCCGACGGCGCGAGCATCGGCACGTCGAACAACTTCACAGCACCCGGCGGCGCCGCGATCTTCTTCCGCGACGACACGAACACGGGCCGCAGCGAAGCACTCGACGGTGTCGTCGATGCCGTGCGGATCTCGAAGGTCGCGCGCACGGCGACCTAGATCCAAGCCGTGCAAGCGAAGCTAGCCGTGCAGCCTTAGATCATGCGGCGGCGTCTGCGGAGGCGGAGACCGAGCAGCGTCGCGAGTACGAGCGGGCCGAGCGGATTCGGCGACGCCGAGCAGCAGCCACCTTCGTCGCGGCACAACTTCGAGCAGCCATCGCCATCGGTCCGATTGCCGTCGTCGCACTCCTCTGCGCCCGAAATCTCGCTATCGCCGCAGACACTCGGATCGGCGGTGACGACGCACACGTCGTCGATCGTCCAACCGCCGAGCTCGACGGCGCCGTCGCTCTCGAGGTCCCACCGCAGGTGCACTGGGTCGCTGGTTGCGAAACTGCCGAGGTCGATGTCGTGGAAGCGCCACTCACGATCGACGTGGTCGATTCCAGCCATCGCGAGGTTGTGCCAGAGCTCGGTCGGCCCTCCGGTGTCGTGAAGCGCGGAGATCGTCGCCTCGTCGTGCGTGCCGTCCTGCGTCGTCAGCCAACGCCAGTACTGGAGATGCACCGTCGAGAACCCCTCCAGATCGATCTCGGGTGTATCGATGGACGCGTGCTCGCCAGAGGCGTAGAGGCCATCGCCGACGAGAACGTTGCCGAGCACGTGGGATCCGGTAAACGCGGCTGCGGGGTCGAGGCCGCCGCGCGGTCGATCCCATTGCCACGCAGACACGCCCGAGGTGGCGGATGCGCGCCATCGCGGATCTTGGTCGAAGTTCGTGCACCAGATCGGCTTGGTCTCACCGATGAACCGCTGATACATCGGGTCCGCCGCGTTGTCAGGCAATGCACGCGTCGAGCCGTCGGCGAGCGTCGCGACAATCGAATAGGACAACACGCTGCTGGCCGGCTGATCGGGAAACGTGCCCGACCACATCGTTGTAGGGCTCTGCGGTGCGAGCGCGAACGAGCCCGATGCGCCCGTGCTCGACTGCCACGTCACGGTCATCGACATCACACGCTGGCAATCAACGGTGTCTGCGACCGGCACGTCGAGCGCAAGCCCGGTGAGCGTCGCTGGACCGATCGTCGTCATGTGCAAATCGACCCGCAACCCATGCGGCGCGAACGCCGTGTTGATCTGGCAGATGTGTGGCGTGCCGTTCGCGAGGTTCGCGTCGTTGTCGTCAGCGATCAGGGCCGCCATGTAAGCACCGGGAATCTTCGGTGCCCGCATCATCACGCCGGCAAAGATGCGCTCGATCACTGCAGTGCCCGCCGTAGCGCCCAACTCGGCGACGAGCTGTTTGCGCAAATCCCACAGCGCGCCGCTGATGATCAACCCGGTCTCGTGCGGATCGGCTGCGACGTCTTGCGGATACGATTTCTCGACGCCGATCGGATCGATCTCGCGGTCTGGTGCGTTCGTGAAGTGAAAGCCGCGCGCAAGCCCGGAATCCTCGGTGATCAGCGCAGCGTAAAAATCGCCAAGGCCTTCGGATAGCGCAACCTCGAAGTCGCCCATGCCATCGATGACAGAGTGCTTGTGCAGCGAGTGGCCGAACTCGTGATAGACGATGTCGGCGATCCGCGCGCTGTTATCGCAGACCGAGTTGCCGATGAAGAAGTGGATGTCATCACCGGTCGAGTACGCGTTGCAGTACGTCTGGGTCCCGTTCACATAGACGTCGAGGATCCCGTTGAGCCACGGGATGACGCTCGGATTGACGACTCGGGCGCGCGTCTTCGCGGTGCTCGCGTAGATGTACGCCGACAGGATTGCGTCGCCGTATTGGTCCGCCGAGCGGTTCCACACCACCGTACTACCGGGCTGCGCCGTTAGCGTCGTCGGCGGCGGGACAAAGACACTGGTGACGCGGACGTGTGGGCCGCCGGCCTCAGGCACGATCGTCGCCGCGTTCGTTGTCGGCCACGTGAACGTGCCGTCTGCGGCGGTCATTGTCATCGTGCCGTCTACGGTGAGCGAGGTAGTGGGCGCCGGTGTGTCGGCTCGCGTCCCGGTTCCATAACGGACACCGACGTTGAACGCGAGCGTTGCCGAGGAGTCCTTCATCACGAGGCTCTTGCGAGCCACTGGCGAGCCATCAGCGGCCACATAGACGTGCCAGCGCTCGCCACCGCTGAGCGCGCTGACGTCGACGATATCGACGACGTGATACGCGATGTCGCCCGCGCCGAATACGATCGGCACGATGACGTGCTCACCCGTCGTGTGCGCCTGCACGCGCATGCCGGTATCACGCGCGAGCCAGGCTTCGGCGCGCGCCAGCTTCGTCGCGTCGGTCGCGCGCTTGCGCGGTAGCGCCACGCGGACGTCGGGGAGCGCCTGCGAGCTGATCGCGAACAGGCGATCATTGCCGAACACGAACCCGAGCTGGCCGCCGAGCACGGGCATGCCGTGCGACATCTGTGCGAACCCGATCGTGCGCAGGTTCCCGTCGACACGATTCGCAACGAGCACGAAGTCGTCGACCGTCGCACCGGGCGCAAGCAGTGCGAGGTGCTCCGCGAGCGTGGTGCGCGCAATGCCTTCGGCGATCGCGGCATCTTTCATTGCACCCTGCGCCGCAATCGGCGTGCCCCACGCGAATGCTGCGACGCCGGTATCGCGATCGTAGATCGCGTGCCAGCCATGCGCCGCGAACGTATCGCGTGCTGGGGCACGTGTCGCGAAACCGGAGATGCTCGGCTGACGCGCTCCGGCGACGACGAAGCCGGAGCCACCCGCCTGCACCTGCGAGCTCGCCAATACGACCGCAACCGCCACTGCAACTCGCATGTGCAAAACGATCGCACGACTTGCGCGGAGGCGAAAATGCAAACGCGCGACCCAGGTGGGGACGCGCGCCCAGTGCAACAAAATGCGGCGGTGTGTGTCGCTATGCGCGGGCTACGGCGCCGGCCTTCGTCTTGCCAGCGGTCTTCTTCGACGACTTGGTGCCGTTGCCGTTCGACACCGAGTGACCGTTGCCGCTCTTGGCGTGCTCGCGCAGCTTGTCGACGAGCGGCGTCGACTCCCACGTGAACTCCGGCAGCTCGCGGCCGAAGTGACCGTACGCCGCAGTCGCCTTGAAGATCGGGCGGCGGAGGTTGAGCTCCTGGATCAGCATGCCGGGGCGCGCGTCGAACGTCTCGAGCACGGCCTTCGTCAGCTTCTCGTCGGCAACGACGCCAGTGCCAAACGTGTCGACGAGCATCGACACGGGCTCGGCGACGCCGATCGCGTAGGCGAACTGGACTTCGCACTTCTTCGCGAGCTTCGCGGCGACGACATGCTTGGCGATGTAGCGCGCGTAGTACGCGGCCGAGCGATCGACCTTGCTCGGATCCTTGCCCGAGAACGCGCCACCACCGTGACGGGCGTAGCCGCCGTAGGTGTCGACGATGATCTTGCGGCCGGTGAGGCCGGCGTCGCCGTGCGGGCCACCGATCACGAAGCGACCGGTCGGGTTGACGTGAATCTTCGTTTTGTTCGAGAGCAGCTTCGCCGGGATGATCGGTTTGATCACGTGCTCGCGCACCGCCTCTTCGATCGTCTTCAGCTTGACCTTGTCGTCATGCTGGGTCGAGACGACGATCGCTTCGATGCCGACGGGCTGGCCGTCTTCGTAGCGAACCGAGACCTGGGTCTTGCCGTCGGGGCGCAGCCAGTCGATGCCCTTGACCTTCTTCTTGCGAACCTCGGCGAGCTTGAACGCGAGCTGATGCGCGAGCTGGATCGGCAGCGGCATCAGTTCCTTGGTCTCGTCGCACGCGTAGCCGAACATCAGGCCCTGATCGCCGGCGCCTTGCTTTGCCGGATCGGTGCCGCGGTCGACACCCTGTGCGATGTCGGGCGACTGCTTCGCCACCGCGACCATCACGCCGCACGAATCGGCATCGAAGCCCATGTCCGAGCTGGTGAAACCGATCTCGCGGATCGCGTCGCGCGCGATTTTGTTGTAGTCGAGGTGGGCTTTCGTCGTGATCTCGCCGAGCAGCATCACGAAGCCGGTCTTCGTCGCGGTCTCGCACGCGACGCGACTGTTGGGATCCTCCGCGAGGCACGCGTCGAGCACGGCGTCGGAGACGGCGTCGCAGAGCTTGTCCGGGTGACCTTCGGTGACTGATTCAGACGAGAACAGGTAGCTAGCCATGGGTTTGGCGGGACTATTCAGGTTCAGGCGTCCGCTGTCAACGGAGGAACGAGGTACCATAGCGGAGATGCGAATCGTCCTTCTCGCAGGGATCGTGACGCTTTTTGCCTGCGGCGGTCATCCACCCCCACCGAAGCGCGGCGTCGTCGAAAAGGATCTCGGATCGTGGAAGTTCAGGCGGTTCCAGCCTGTGCTCGACGTCGAAGTCTGGGTCGAGGGCAATAAAGCGCAGGCCTATACGGCGAGCTACGTCGCCGACGAGGCGGAAAAGACGGGCCACGTCGAGGACAAAGACGTCGTGAACGTTTTTGTTACGCGCTACGAAAAACCCGAGGGCGTGCTGCGCGAGACCGTGAAGCTCGTGCGGCGATTGGCGGCAGAAGGCGGCTACCAGGTCGACGAGGGCAAGGTCGGCGGTGTGCGTGCGCTCACGATCAATGGCCATGGCGAGTCATGGGTGATGTGGGCAGCGAAGATGCACGTCGTGAAGGTCGGTGGGCGTGGTCGCGAGACGGTTCCCGAGGGCGTTGTCGAGAGCTACGGCAACCGCTACCCGTCGGAGATTCCCGGCGGCGCGCTCGAGGGGCCGCTGCCGGCGGGTCCCGACAATCCGGTGCAGAAGGAAGAGAAGGAGCCGTACGACGCGAAGAATCCGAAACCGGATCTCGAGAAGTACGACCCGAAGAAGACGAAGCTGCCCGACAAGAAGAAATGACGGAGCGCGAGCGGCTCGCCAGGATCTTCGGCATCGAGCCGCTGCGTCCCGTGGGAGCGCTCGTGATGGCGGCGATCATGGGGGCGATTCCATGGACGCTGATGTGGGTCGGCAGTGGTTCGCTCGTCGTGTGGATGAGCGCGATCTTCGTCGACGAGCAGCGCAAGATCCGTGCGGGCCTTGGCGAGGTAAATGGTTGGGGCTTCCCGGTCAGCGGCTATCGCGAATGGCTGCTCGCGCGCGAGCCGGCGTTCGATGTGGAGCTGCGCCGCGACGTCGCGATCGATCTGGTCGAACATTCGCTCGCCGCCGTCGACGCGACGATTGTCGTCGAGCGACGTAGCGAGCGCGTCGTTCGGGTGGTCATGCGGCGCGTCGAGGTACGAGCGAGCGAGGAGATGGGAACGTTTCTCGCCGGAGACCGCAAGCGCCTCGGTGAAGTGCGCGATCGCGTGCTCGCGCCGCTGCACGCGGACGTCGGGATCGCGGCGATGCGGATGGGTGATCGCGAGGGGCTCGGTGCGCTCGTCGCGTCGCCGCGTAGTCCAATGGATGGTGAGAGCGCGTTTCGCGATCAAGCGAAGGTCGCGCCGCCGGATCTGCAGAGCCTCGTGCACGCCGGGGCGTCGCAGCTGACTCCGCCACGCGAAGCGCGCGCACTCGACGTGCGACTGGACAGACTGCTCTATGCAACCGGTCAGCAGCCGTCGAGCGGCGGCGCGATGGCGCT
>DASUFX010000240.1:0-7625 GCA_036274355.1 Kofleriaceae bacterium
ATCACCAGAACACCGACGAGCGAGACCCACGGGATGCGCTGGCGAACCTTCGGCAGAGGCGATTTCGATTGCGTCATGCCCCCAAGACAGCGGCCGAAATCAGCGGTTTCCGAGGCGTCCCTGCGACGTCGCGCCAGTGTCGCACCGGCCTACACGTGCGCCGATGCGGTCGCGCGCGCGAGTAACTTCTCGACGAGGCTGCGCAGCGCACGCAGCTCGAAGGGCTTGCCGAGGTAGTCGGCAGCACCGATCTCATGGGCGCTGCGCGCCGCATCGTGCGCTGCGGTGATCACGATGACCGGCACCCGCCACAGCCCGCGCGCACGCAGCTCCTCGGCGAACTGCCAGCCGTTCATGCCGGGCATGTTCATGTCGAGCAGGATCAGGTCCGGTAGGCCTTGCGATTCGATCAGCGTGAGCGCGGCGAGGCCGTCGTCGGCTTCGAGCAGCGTGCGACCGTCTGTGTGCAGCCCGTGCAGCACGACCGCGCGCAGATCCTCGTCGTCCTCGACCACCAGGATCCTCGTCATGTCGCCTCCGGCGTCTTCGCTTCGTCGATCGGCATCTCGATGAAGAACACGCTGCCATGATTCTCGGCGCTCTCGAACCAGATCTCGCCACCGTGTTGGCGAATGATCTCTCGCGCGACGAAGAGTCCGACACCGATGCCGCCGGCATCACGCGGCGTCCCACTGTGCGCGCGAAAGTACTTCTCGAACACGTGCGGTTGCTTGTCCGCAGGAATGCCGAACCCGTGGTCGCGAACGGCAATGCGTGCCGCTTTCGCCTCGCGCGTGAGCGTGACTTCCACCGTCGACGTCGGCGCCGAGTACTTGATCGCGTTGTGTACGACGGCATAGATCGCGCGGCGCACACGGGCTTCGTCGATCTGGACCACGATCGGCGTCGAGACGACGTGAACGCGGCGTGCAGCGTTGATCGGAAACCGACCGATCGCGTCCGTGATGACGCGCTCGAGCTGCGCCGGGTACCGCGAGAAGCTGAACAGCCCACCTTCGAGATCCGCGAGATCGAGCAGCGAGCTGACGAGCCCGTCGATTCGATCCACACCGCGGATCAACGCGGCGAGCGAGGTCGTGGCAGGCTGCTCCTCCGAAGCGAGCGTCTCGGCGGTCGCCTTGATCAACGCGATCGGCGTCTTGAGCTCGTGCGCCGCTTGCCGGATGAACTCGTCCTTCACGCGCGCGAGCTCGTGCTCCTTGGTGACGTCGATCGCCACCTTGACCGCCCCGATGATCGCGCCATTGCGATCGCGGACCGGGGACGAGCGCGTGCGTAACACGCACGTGCCGCGCGTCTCGCTATCGAAGACCTCCATCTCGTACACGACTTCTTCGCCCTTCAGCGCGCGCTGCATCGGCAGGAAGCTCTGAGGGATGGGCTTGCCGTCCAGCGTGCGCAGGTTTGGAGGCGCAATCGGATGTGCCGCCTTCTCCCGCATCTCTTCCAGGCTCGAAACGCCGCTGATGCGCATTGCCGTCTTGTTGGCGAAGACGAGCGTGCCGCTGCCGTTGCAGACATAGACGCCGACCGGCATCGCGTCCAGCACGGCTGCCATCTCCAGCTCCATCACCAGCCTCTACATTCAGTGGAGCATGGCGCACGCAACGTGAACATCGGGAGCCGCGCGCCGAGTCTGCGTACTGCCGGTTGGTACGCAGTGCGGGTTCGCGCTCACGATCTATCTTTCGCTCGCCCGCATGGACACCGACGAGCTTCGTGCTCGCGCGAGGGCACTGGGAGTCCCAAGCGCGCCGTAAGCGTGGCGGCTTCACCACCCCGTCCCACCTGCGGCGACAACTCTTCTGTCGGGGAAATGATTGCCTGCGTAGTAAGCTCGACGCATGAAGTCCCTCGTCGACCGCCTCTCGTCGTATGCCGAGTACCACCGCGACAAGCGCAACATCGCCACGCACTTCGTCGGCATTCCGATGATCCTCGTCGGCACGCAGTCCGCGCTCGCGCGCATCGGCATCGGTCCGGTCAACGCGGCCGTCGGTGCGACGGGGCTCGCGACTCGGTACTACCGCAAGCTCGATCCGACGTACGGCGCGGCCATGGGCGCGATTCTCGGAGCGACGTGCGGCATGGGCACCGTGCTCGCCGCGATGCCGTTCCCGCTATGGGCGGGTGCCACGGCCGGCCTGTTCTTCGGCGGGTGGGCGTTGCAGTTCGTCGGTCACTACTTCGAGGGCCGCAAGCCGGCGTTCCTCGACGACATCATGGGCCTCCTCGACGGTCCGCTGTTCCTCGTCGCCGAGACCGCGTTTGCGGTCGGTCTGTCGCCCGAGCTCCGCGCCGAGGTCGAGCTCCGCGCCGGCCCGACCCGCTGGGGCAAGATCGCAGACAGCAATCTCGCCGCCGTCGCCAGCTGAAAACGTCGCATCGCCGCCTGCCAACCGCTCCCAACGCGGCTGGGACTGGTAGCGTCGGCGCGATGTTGAAGCTTCGCCTCCTCGTGCTGCTCGCGATCGCCGGTTGCGGCTCGTCGTCGCCGCCTGCTACGCAGCCGACCGCGCCTCCCTCACCAGCGCCCGTCGCCGATGCAGCTGTCGACGCCGCCCCCGATGCGCTGCCCGATGCGCTCCTCAATGCGCCCGCGTGGATCTTTCGCTACAGCACCGCCGACCGCAAAGAGACGTGGACGCTGCGCCGCGACGGCGGTGCTGCACTCCTGATCGTCGAGAGCGCGCAAGGCGAGCGTCGCTACGTCGGCACCGCACGCGAGAGCGACGCGTCGATCGCCCTCGATGTCTCGACCGGCAGCGCGAAGATGGTGCTCGACTGCAAGCGCGAGAAGCTCGCGGTCAGCGCAACGTGCAATGACAAGAAGGCGAAGCCGCTCGACGTGTTGAACTGCTATCACGCGGACTTCAAGACGCCGATGCCGTTCGGACCGGCGCCCGGCATCGAGTACGTCGTCGACGCAAGCTGTAATGGCTACCGCAAGGTCGTCGCGCCGTAGCGTGCGCAATCCGTGCATTTTCGTCGAGCCGGCGGAAACATGCGCGTCACACGCCGTGCGTGAGAGACTGGGGTGTCGGCGATGTGGACACGGTGCCTCACGCTCATCGTGGTTGGTGGTTGCGGGCGCATCGCCTTCGATCCGCTTGGGGTTGGCAGCGGCAGCGACGTGCCGCAGGACGCGAGCGGCCGAGAATTCGCGAGCGTCGTCGCCGGGAACGGTCACACGTGTGTGCTCTCGAATCGCGGCGAGGTCGCCTGCTGGGGCGACAACCAGTACGGCAAGCTCGGCATCGGCGACGCGATGAACCGCGGCGACGCGCCCGATGAAGTCGGACTGTTGCTACCACGTCCTGACTTCGGCACAGTCGCCAAGCCAACCGCGCTTACGACGACGAGCGACTTCTCGTGCGCGCTGTTGTCCGACGACACTGCGAAGTGCTGGGGCAACAACGACGGCGCGCAGCTCGGTGTCGGCGACTATCAATCGCGCGGCGACATGCCAGGCGAGATGGGCGATCAGCTGCCGACGGTACAGCTCGCAGCCGGCACGCACATCACCGCGCTTGTTGTCGGCCACTATCACGGCTGTGCTCTCGTCGCTGGTTCGGTGCGCTGCTGGGGCAGCAACGACACCTCGCAGAATGGCTACGGCGACAGCATCGCGCGCGACACGGTTGCCGAGCTGACCACATTGCCCGCGGTGGACCTCGGTCCCGGATTCACCGTCGCGAAGCTTTCGGCGGGGTTCAATTGGACCTGCGCGATCTCGACCGCGCAGACGGTCAAGTGCTGGGGCTATCAGCCCAACGGCGAGCTCGGCCTCGGTGACACGCAGACCCGCGGCGATGCGCCGTCCGACATGGGTGCTGCGCTACCGGTTGTCGATGTCGGCGCACCGGTCGATCTGATCGACGCCGGCTACTTTCACGCGTGCGCGCTGCTCGCCGATCGCGTGAAGTGCTGGGGCGGCGGCGCCAACGGCGCGCTCGGCAGCGGCAATATGATGGATCGTGGCGTCGCGCCAGGACAGATGGGCGCGGCGCTGCCCTTCGTCGATCTCGGTACCAACGCGCGGGTGACCGCGCTGTCCGCCGGCGACCGATTCACATGTGCCGTGCTCGTCGGTGGCGATGTGAAGTGCTGGGGCTACAACAACGTCGGACAGCTCGGCCTTGGTGATGTCAGCGACCGCGGCGACGCACCGGGCGAGATGGGCGATGCGTTGCCGCGCGTTCCGTTACCGGGACCCGCGCGTGCAGTGGCGGTGGGCACCCGCCACGCATGCGCGATCCTCGTCTCGGGCGGTTTGGTGTGCTGGGGCAGCAACGCGAACGGCCAGCTCGGCCGCGGCGATACCCAGAACCGTGGCGATCAGCCCAACGAGCTCGACAACGTGATCATGCCGTCGCAGCTGTGGCCGGATCCTTAGCGGCGCCGACGCAGCGCGAGCTCGTCTTGCTCGGTGGTGCGCTCGAGACCGAGTGGCTTCGCCTTCTTCATCGCGAGCCCTGCCCAGCGCATCACCGCCGCAGTGGCAGTTGCTTCGTCGTCGGCGTTCAGCGTCGCGATGCCCGAGCCGTGGTTGCCGTTCGGTGCAATGAACTTGAACGAGTCGGTCGCGTTTCCGAGCGTGGCCTGGCCCGCGCTCCACGGATCGTTCTGGCCGTAGATGAGCAAGATGTGCTCGCCGCTCGCCGAGAGCCAATCCTGGAAGTCATGCATCGCCGTGCCGTTGTCGTAGACCGGCGCCGGAATGCTCGACGGGACGTATGCCTGCGCGGTGTCACCACCCGGGTACATCAGGCCGACGAGGTAGCTCTCGTCGCTGATCGGATAGCCGAGCTGCGTCGCGCTCTGGTGGTAGTACGGCAGGTAGTCCGTGAGATCGGCGTCGCCGTACGACGTGACATCGATCGTGTCGTCGAGGAACTTGAACACCGCGTCGTCGGTCGCCGTGTTCGCCGGAATCTTGCTGCACTGCGACTGGCTTCCGTACTGCCAGAAGATGAACGGCAGCTCTTCGACCGCAAACTCGAGCGCACGATCCTCGCCGAGGATCGCGGTGTACGTCGCGGCCATCCGCATGCGCGTTTTCATCGCATCACGCCGCGCGAGTGCGAGGTTCTGGAAGTCTTTTAGCTTCTGGCGGCACGTCGGATCGGTGCCGACATTCTCGAGGAACACGAAGAAGCGGTTCGTCGGCGACTGCACGGCGTCTTCCGGGTAATCGATCGGCGCGACGAACGCGACCGTGCCGTCGACATCATCCGGGAAGAAGCGGCGGTGAAACAGCGACGTCATGCCACCCTTGCTCGCGCCGGTCGTCAGCCACTTGCCTTGGAACAAGCGAGCCTGCAGCACCTGCGTGATGCGGTGCTGATCGTTGGCGGCCTGCTCGATGTCGAGCTTTGTCCAGTCGGCCGGATCGGGGCGCGACGGCTCGAAGTAGCGATACTCCATCGACAGCTGGTTGCCGTCGACGAGCTGCGTGACCTGCGAGCGGCTGCCGCGCGTATACGAGACGAAGTAACCGCTGTTGTAGACGACCATCGGCGCCGCGTAGTTGCGGTACATCAGCGTCATGCGCTGCGTGAAGTGCGCGCCACCCGGGTTCTTGTGATCGACCGGCTGCTCGTACTGCATCTGGAAGAAGCGATAACCGGCCGTCATCGTCATGCCCTCGACCGCGGTCATGCCGGGAATCTTGTTGAGCTCGTCGAGAATGTCGCCGACGGCACCCGGGTCCGCATCGCCCATCGTCGTATCGGGCGTTCCGGACGCATCGGGAGACACGTTCGGCTTCGAATCACCGCATGCGATCAGCGTAAGCAGACAAAGCGCCCAGATCCTCATGGCCGCGGGCGTAGCACGGGGCCCGCAACGCACCGGCCGATCGGCGCTAACCGGCGCTCGCTCCTAGCGAGGCAGCGATGACTCAGGGGTGCGAATCGCGTGTTTCAGCGTCGCGCTTACGGACACAGGTTGAGGTTGTCGAACGTTGTGATCCCGGTCGCCGTCTGCCCGAAGCGCCCGGCGCCAAACGCCAGATCCGCCGCGGTGAGATCGTCGGTGCCACGGTCAGTCGACGTCAGCTCGACCCAGTGAACCGCGTCACGTGAATAGTTCAGATGCAGTACCGAGCCAGTCGTCACCAGCTGCCAGAACCGCATGGTGACCGGGTCATACGGGGTCACCATCATGTCGACGCCGTTCAACACGAACCTGACCGGTCAGCCCGTCGCCATCAATGACGGAGCCGTTGGCGTCACCGACCGTGTCGAAGTCGATGCGTCCACAGCTGCACAGCACCACGACGAGCAAGTGCCTCACCAGACCCGTCTCCAGGGTAACACCAAGCCTGGCGATGCTCCTGTCCTTCTCGAGTGCGAGCTAGTGCGATTCGAGCGTGCGAATGGCGAGATCCGGATCGGCGACCTCGACGAACAAGCGCTGGTAACGCTGGCCGTCCAGCTCGATCTCGATCGCGTGGTCCGCGTGCCTGACGTCCCAGAAGTGACGCTCGCCATCCTTGAAATAGGTTCCCGCCACGATCACGCCGGGCAGATGCGTACCCGGCACGCGCCAGCCCTTCCACATGCCCTCGAGTGCATCGCTCGGAAGCCGGCGCACCGAGCGAACGGCGCTGCGCGGCACGTGGATCTTGCGCTTGAACGCCCAGAACTGGTGCAAACCGCGA
Source organism: Kofleriaceae bacterium (assembly GCA_036274355.1). Taxonomy (GTDB): domain Bacteria; phylum Myxococcota_A; class Polyangia; order Haliangiales; family Haliangiaceae; genus JABFXX01. Next base: position 6,686 of record DASUFX010000240.1, read on the forward strand.
ACCTCGATCGTCACGTGCTCGTCGTCAGCGTAGATATCGACCATGACTGCACCGTACCACCGCGCTCGGTGTCGGCTAGTCCGCGGACCGACCGAGCCGATGATCGAGCGTGTGCTGGATGGTCGCGTGCGCCTCGGCACTGAACGCCGCCGCGTTGCGTGAATACGTCGGGCTCATCAGCGTGTCCTCGGTTGCGTCGTGCGGCGCGCCGAGGTTGTGACCGAGCTCGTGGAGCAGCAGCGCCGTGACCTTGTGCCGGCGACGCGCATCGTGCGCCTTCTCGCGTTCGTCGCGCGAGAGATCCGGAAACGACTCCGCAAATGCTTTGCGCTCGACGAGATCTGCGTAGCCGCGCAACATCATGTGCCGCCCCGGCACGCTCGCATAGCCGAGCTGCTCGAACGTGGCCGAGACGAGGCTAAGCGATGACGTGAGTCCGATGACCGTGAGCGCATCGCCGCCATCGTCGAGCTGCTCGAGCTCCTTCAGATCCTCGTCGAGCGAGTTGCCCGGCGCATGGTGCTCCCACTCGCGGTAGTCCGGCACGAGACGCACGCCGAGCTCCGCCCCGAGCACCGCGTTCGCATATTCGAGCGTGTCGTCGAACGTCCGCTTCCAGTCGAGGTTCTGCGCCCGGAACTCGTCATCGGCGTAGATGCGGATCTTCGCGTCGACGATCGGGCCGCGCCACGGCCCTTCGGTCGACAGCGCGACTGGCAGGAGCTCGTTCAATTGCTCGCGCTGCGCTCGCTTCGCGGAGGCGCTGCCACCTGATGGCTTGACCGGTGACACGCAGCCGATCAGCACGAGCACGAGGATCCACTTCACAGCGCCACGCATTGTACGGCCGCTATTTGCCGAGCACGCGCTTTCGTGCGGCCTGCACGACGAGCGGCGGCGCACCCGTACCTTTCGCGATCTGGCGCAAGGCATCGGGCGG
>DASUFX010000241.1:0-11568 GCA_036274355.1 Kofleriaceae bacterium
TGGACGTTGTAGTAGTCGGCCAGCATCTGCGCGGCGTGCGAGTGGCGGATCTCGTCGGTGACGAACGTCGCGAAGATCTCGCGGAGCACCGGATCATCGGTGCGCCGGCGTTGGGTCTCGAACAGCTCGCCGGCGAGCCGCTCGATGCCGGCCATGTCGGTGAGGCACTGCACGATCGCGATCTCGTCGTCGCGTGACATCGCGCGCGGTGTCCCCGTCCAATCGAGATCGCCGACGCGCCACTGGTCGCGCCGGCACTTTTCGAGCATCGATTGCAGATTCATGCGCGTTTCTCCTCTGCGCGGTGCGCGGGGTTCTCGCGCATCTGGACGCGGTAGCGGTACTTCTTCTTGCGTTCGTTCTTGGCCAGCTCGCGGCGGTACATCTGCAGGCCCGCGCGGTAGAACACGCGCTCGCCGAACGGCATGTGGCGATGGACGAACGACGCTGCCTGACCGAGGTAGCGCAGGCCGCGGACGCCGAAGTAGCGGTCGCCGCGATCGTCGAGCTGCATGCCGGAGATGTAGTCGTTGCCCGAGAGGTAGCAGGTGACTTGATGCAAGAACGTCTGGGCGATCGGATACGGCACGAGCTTGGCTTGCTTCGCGACCGCGTCGAGCAGTGTCTTCGTCTGCGGCATCACTTTCTCGGGGCGCACCTGGTGCTTGCAGCTCGACAGATAGAACGCCTGCTGGTCTTCGATCGTCGTTGGCAGGAGTGCGTGGTCGATACCGAGCACGTGGCCGGCGTAGCGCCAGAGCAGCACGAAGCTGTCGATCTGTTCGCGATCGAGCCGGATGCCCATCTGCAACAGGTTGCGGATGTTGACGTAGCAGAACAGCGCGAGCGTGATCGCGAGGTCCTGCTGATTGATCGGTACCTCTTCCGGGTGCCGGAACCGGCCGCTGTCGACGAGAACGCGGCGCAGTCCCGCGTGCAACAGGCGCACGCGCAGCATCACCTCGTGGGCGCCCTGGCCGGGCTCGAGCGAGCCCGGCATCGCCATGCGCGTCACGAGCGCGGTGGTTTCGGTGAGGCGCTGCAGCGGATCACCGGAGAACATGCCGGTCATCGAGGTGACGAGCGCGGCCTTGTAGAACATCGCGCCGCCGACGAGCGATCCGGAGAACAACGACGCCGCCATGAACGGCGCGTAGCTCGCGATCATGCGCTGGCCTTTTGCCATCGCCGCGAAATCCGCCCACGGCGGCACCGCCGTTGCCTCGCGCAACAGGTGCTGGCACTGCGCATCACCTTCGGCCGCTCGCGCGCGCACGACACTCAACAGATCGTGGATCTTGCCGAGCGGGCCCCGAGCGGCGAGCGCAGTCACGACGTCATCGGCGAGCGGATCGCCGGCCGCGCGCCAGCGGTCGAGCGCGGACTCGGTATACGGCGACACGTACATGAGGTCGCTGAACCGCGGCCTGACGTGCAGTGGCGGAAGCTCCATACATGAAGTATGAAACCGAGCAGATGCTCGGGTCTACTCGGATTCCATTTTCGCCGCTCAAGGTGCCTAGCCAGCGACGAGCATGGGTCACGTACAACAGCGTGCTCGACGCGACTGCTCGGCTTCTGGAGACCACTGGTTTCGCGGCGTTGACGACAAATCACGTCGCCGATCTCGCAGGCGTCAGCATCGGATCGCTCTACGAATACTTTCCCGACAAAGAAACGCTCGTCGCCGAGCTCGCGCGCCGCACGCTGCGCGAGATCATGGGAGAGGTTACCGGCGGGCTGCGCGATGCGGTGGAGCTAGGTGGCGAGCCCGGCCTGCGCCGTGGCGTCGGTATTCTGTTCGAGGTCGTCGAGCGCCGGCGCGCACTGGTGCGCGAGCTGTGGCAGCTGCCGTACCTCGCGACACTCGACGAGTTCAAGCAACTGCCGAAGGTGACCGTCGAAATCACGCGCCAGCTGTCGCCCGCGTTCGCGAAGAAGCGCGTGCTGCGCAACCTCGAAGCGTCGAGCTGGCTGCTCACCGTGATGGTCGGTAATGCAGTCGTGCATGGCGCAGCGGCGCGGCCGCGGACGCTCGCGCGCAAGGACGTCGAGGACACGCTCGTTCAGATGCTCGCGTTGCTGCTATTGCCGGCACGGCCGCGCAAGGGTGCGGCTCGCCGCTTGGTCTCGAGCCAAGACAAGATCTGATCGGCTTTCGCCTCGGTGAGCGCCGCGTCCTCGCCGGCGTGATCGGCACCGCGCACGAGATCCCAGCGCACGTCTTCGTTGCACGCGGTGAAGAATGCCCGCAGGCGCTTCTCGCCGCCGTGCGACGGATTCTCGTCGCCGACGAGAAAGTACGCCGGGAATGGCCGATCCGGGCATTCGCTGGTGAGCGGCTCGACGCCACCACCGTGGATCACGGCAGCGGCGAACGTCGGCGGCCACGCTTGCAGGTGCATGCCGATATACGTGGCGCCACCCGACCAGCCGACGAGATAGATCCGCGTTCGATCGATCGGATGGTGCGCGATCACTTCACGCACCTGCTCGTGAACCCACGCGGGATCGTGATCCCACTTGTACCAGCTGCGATCGCAGCCAAGCTCGTCGGGGCAATCGAGCGCGAGCAGTGCCCAACCTTTCCGCTCGACCGCCGCTCGCCACTTCATCGCACGCTGGCGTGCAGTGTCGGTGTCGCCGTGCATCACGACGACGAGTGGCACGGGCTCCGTCGCAGCGGACGAGATCTCGAACGTGCATCCAGCACACGGCGCCTTCTGCTGCGTGGCGTTAGCGCGCACCGCAACGCCAACCAGCATCGAGACCACGACTGCGCGGCGCATGGATCGAGACGTTGCACGAGGTGCGCCGCTGCTCACATGTGCGACGACCTCTGATAAGCACGCTGCGAATTCGTCACGTGCCGTTTCCGTCGAAGAGCGACACAGTTGAGGAACGTGGGCATGAAATGGTCGGTATCGGTAGCGGGCATTTGGGCGCTCAGTTGTGCAAGCTCACCGCAGCGCACGTCCGGACCCCGGACAGTAACGGTCGAGAAGCCGAAGACGCGCGCGAGCTCGCAGCAGGTCACGGCGCCGATCCTGACCGAGGGTGAGTGCATCACCGCCGAGCTCTTCGAGGCCGGGGTCGCGAAGGGCGCGATCTGCGTCGCCGATGCGCAGGCACGCGGGCTCACGATCGTCGACCTCACCGACACGTGGACGCCTACGATCTTCCAGCCGACGCGCGAGGGCCAGACGCCGACGTTCCGCCAGCGCTATCTCGATCTGGCGCAGGAGAAGATCGAGAAGACCGAGACAGGCATCGAAGCGCTCGCCGAGCTGTACGGCATCGTGCCCGCGTTCGCGATCGTGAAGGCGCGGCTCGCCGATGACTCGCGTCACACGTGCAATGCCGCGATCGACGTGTCGAAGATCCTGCTGCTCGATCGCACCTACTCGCAGGACAACGCGAAGGAAGTAAAAGCCTCGATCTTCGGCCACGCGTGGCTCGGCCAGCAGCTCGAAAAGGAACGCGCCAAGCGCAAGCTCGCCGACGTCGCGGCGCTCGAAGCCGATCCCAAATGGCACGAGCGCTACATCCGGTGGATGAAGCTCGACGAGCTCCACCTCGCGCTGCTCACCGCGCAGCAGCGGCTGCACTGCGAAGGCTGGCTGTCCGACAAGGAAGTCACCGGCGAGTTCGGCTGGCGCATGGGCGATGCAGTCGAGCACTTCCAGCGTCGCAACTTCCTGATGCCGACCGAGCGGCTCGACAAGGAGACGCGCGAAGCGATGCAGCTCGATAGCCGCGAGCTCGACTTCCGGCTTGCATTACGCATCCTGCGCGAGCGCGTCGTCGAAGCCGCCGGCATCCTCGAGGACGGCACCGCCGGCACCGGCCCACAGCCCGTGCTCGGCCGCATGCTCGATCCGGAAGCGATGCGCGCGGCGCGTGGTCACAAGCCGTTGCCGAACGCGGCGCCGGATCTCGTCGGTGCTGCCACCGAAGCCGCTGCCAAGGCGCTCGGCTGGACCGGGCCCGCCGACGTCCGCGCGTTCTTCAACAAGTTCCCAACCGGAACGCGTGTCGCGATCGCGCTGCCCGCCGCGCCGTCCTACTACAAGCCGCATATGGAGCTGTCGGTCGAGATCGATCGCGGCGACGTCTATTACGACGATCGCCCGACGTACCACTACATCCAGCACCGCCCGACGCTCGTGATGTACGTCGACGACGCGGGCACGAAGCGCCCACTCGTGCGCTGGCCGACGACGATCGGCGGGTGGGCCGATCAACGCATGAAGGGCGGCTGGCTCGCGCAGAAGTGGAAAGAGTCCGAGGTCGGCCCGCGCATCTGGCGCGACCTCACGGTCGGTCCGACGTGGATGCCGCCGAAGACGACACCGGACAAAGATCTCGTTCGCAATCTGTATAACGGTCACTGGGCACTCAAGGACGATCTGCTCGGTCCCGGCCCGCGCTCGGCCTACGGCATGGTGTTGCTCGAGCACCTGCAGATCGTGAAGCAGAAGGACGGCACCGAGCGCCTCGACAACAACGGTATCGGCACACACGGCTCGGCGAGTGTGACGTCGATCGTGAGCGGCACGAGCCACGGCTGTCATCGCCTGTACAACCAGCTCGCGGTGCGCCTCGCCGACTACTTGCTCCACCATCGCGATCACGCCGTGAAGGGTGAGCAGAAGGTCGGCTACCTGCGACGCGTCTGGCACAACAACGAATCATTCAAGGCCGAGATCGAGTCGCGCGGTTTTCAGTACGAGCTGACGCCGCCGATCGACGTCACCGTCACGAAGGGCAACATCCTCTCGAAGAGGAAGACGCCGCCACGCAACAGCGCACCGGCGCTCCCGTAGTCAGACCGGCTTCGTCGACCGTCTCCGACACGGCTCGTGATACCGTCGGTGGTTCACGAGGGGGAGTGCGATGGCTGCGCCCAAGAACACGATCGATATCGAGGATCTTCCTGCGCCGGTGCTGTCGGTGCTGCGCAAGTCCATCACCGAACGCTGGTATCCGCTCGGGAAGCAGACGTCGAACGCGTACATCTGGCTCTACCTGCTCGGCATCGTCGCGCTCGGCTGGGGCCTGTTCGATGGCTTCGGCGTGCCACGCAGCGCAGCGCAGGACTCGGGCTCGCTCGTGTTCTACATCGGTGGCGTTGGCCTCATCGCGTGGGGCGTCATCTCGCAACGCAAGCGCAAGGCGCTGCGTGCGCTACTCGGATTCACGCCCGGTGTGTACGTGCTCGGCTCGCGACTCGTCGACGCGCGCACGCGCACGCTCGGCGTCCACGTGCTGCTCGATCTCAAGCCGGACATCGTCCATCGCTACGTCAACGGTGGCTATCGCAACACGACGATCACCTGGCACGGGCACACGTTCGTGTTCGGGCGCAAAGACGCGGCAACTTCAGCGCTCGACGCGATCGGCGAGCGATTCGGCGAGCTGCAGAAGGCGTTCGAGGCGAACGAGTACGATCAACTGCTCGTGCTCGATCCGCTGGTGATCGGGCTCGCGATGGCCGAGACCGAGAAGGAGGCGGCATTCAAGCGTGGCGACAAGATCCGCGAGAAACCAAAGGCGAGCTGGACGGGGCCGCTCGTCGCGCTCGCGGTCACCGGCGTCGTCGCGCCGGGCGCGTGGTACCTGCGCAACTATCTCAGCCTCGAGTCCGCGTACGACAACATCCACAGCACGTACGACGTCGACGAGTGGGTCGAGCACGGCGGCGACGAGGCGCGTGGTCACAAGAAGCGCATGGAGATCGAGCTCACCGACGTGTTGCGCTACAACAGCGAGAACGCGAACAACCTGCGGGACGTGCTCGCGAAGTATCCCGATGCGCCCGCGGCGTTGAAGAAGCCCGTCGAAGACGCGCTGCATGCGCGCTACGAGAAGGCACGCAAGGCGGCGCTCGCGCTGTCGGCCTCCGAGCAGCTGACCTGGTACATCAACACCGTCTACGACCGGCTCGACAAGGGCGGCGTCGCCTCGATGCAGGTGAAGGTCGCGCGCACGGACAACACCGAGCTCGCGAAGCTCGACGAGGTCGTGGCCGCCAACCCGAAGCTGAGCAAGACCATCGTGCCGGTCGCGAAGTACTTCGGCACCTCCGACGACGAGTCGCGCACGACGCGGCTCAAGACCGCGATCCAGACCGGCCTCGGCGAGTTCTTCCCGTCGGACGTCATGACGTTTGCGGACGCCGCGCAGGACGCGAAGGACGCAGCGGTGATCGAGATCTTCTACGTGATCAGCCCGAAGTACTCGCGCGACGGCGTGCCCTCGCTCTATTCCGAGGTCGACAAGTTCAACAAGCCCATTCCCGGCGCGATGTCCTACCCCGGCATCATGTTCGAGTTGGGCGCCACGCTCCAGGTGCCGGGTGGCCCGCCTGCACAGAAGGTGATGTTCCAGGCGACGCCGTCGCCGCACATCAACGTTCAGGGGTACGGCGACGAGGGCTTGGACAATGGCGCCGTCTACCAGGCGATGGCCGAGAGCGCGTTCGCGGATCTCGAGCGCAAGCTCGTCGGCGCGCTCGGTGGCAAGGCACCGCCGGAGTCAGCCGACGACAGCGAGGGCAAGGCCGACGACGCGAGCCTCGACAACGCCTGTCCCGGCCTCGAGGACGCGATCCAGACGTTCACCGCGTGCACGAAGATCACAGATACGGAGCGCGAGCGCGTGCTCGATGCGCTGAAGGACAGCTCGTCGTCGGGCGATGCCAGCGCGGCGTGCCGCAAGGTGATCGCGCTGCTCCAGAAGTCGATCAAGGCGAACCACTGCACCGCAGCGCCCGCGCCTGACGACACGCCGGCGCCGTAGCGCAGTAGCGTCACGCGGCGGAGGGCTGCCTCTTCGGTGGCGCGTCGCCAAGTCGCGACACGATGTACGCGTACATGCCGAGCGCGTCGAACGTGCCACGCATCGACATGCGCCAGCCGACCTGTTGCCAGTGATCGGCTTCGATCTCGGCGAGCGTCTCACCCCAGAACTGCGACGAGATCGGAACGAGGCCGTCGTTGGGCCCGGCGAGCCTCCTCAGATACGCGTGGATCGGTGACAGCGCGAGCGCGATCGGCGTTTGCGGATTCTTGATGCCGCCGACGACACACGTGTAGCGCACGCCCGGCACGTCCTTGATCTCTGCATTGAACCGCTCGAGCGCGGACGTCGACAGCCAGTCGAGCGCGTGCAGCGGAAGGCCGAGTGCGCCGATCGCTTTGCGTGCGAGCCCGAGCGCGCCGTCGGTTGCGAGATCGGCGAGCGGGGTCCCGCGATGCGGTGTGCCGATGGTGACGAGTGCGCGGACTTTGCTCGCGAGACCGAGCTTCGCAAGTGCATAGCGGGCGTCGAGGCCGCCGAGGCTGTGCGCGATGATGTCGACGCGCTCGTGCGGCAGCGCGGTGATGCGGTCCGCGAGGATCTTCGCGCGATCCGGCACCGACGCGGAGGCGGGCAGGCGGACCGCGTGGGCGTGACAGCCGAGCTTCTCGAGGTGCTTCACGATGCCGCGGAAGTAGTGGACCTTCACGCCCGGCACGCCGATGCGGTCGAAGCCGAACAGACCGTGCACGAGCACCACCGGGAGCGGAGGACCGCGGCCGCCCGCTCCTGGAATCGGCGTGATGCCGGAGAAGTCGGTTGGCTCGATGCGTGCTGCAGCGCGCCGCAGCCGGATCAAGACGACGCCGACGAGCGCCGCCACGACCATCAGCGCGATCAGCGCGGCGACGACGAAGCTCACGCATGCGAGTATAGGAGGTGCGGGATGCGGCGGCTCGTGTGGTTGCTAACAGTGATCGCCTGCGGCCCGCGTGCGGTGCCTGCCGGAACGCCGGAGCAATCCGTTCACGATGCGATGGTGCTCGTTTGCGACGCGCCAACCCGCGCAAAAGGCGAGGGCGCGAGCCGCTCCGACGCGATTGCGGCTCATCTGACAGATGGTGTCGGCAACGTAAAGGTGCTGACGACCGTCGAGGGTTGGAAGACCGATGGTATCGATCAGCGCGAGCTCGCTCGGCTGTTGAAACAAGGGCGTATCAATCGTTGCGCCTTGCGCGATACCGCGAACGAATGATCTAGTCTCGGCGCATGAAGCGCGTCGCAATCCTGTTGTTCGCCATCGCCGCGTGCGGCGGTGACAAGGCCAAGACTCAGTCCGACACTCCGTCGCACGACACGTCGAAACCGCAGACGCTGGCCGAAGCGGTGACGTACCTGTGCGCAGCGCCTGCGCGCGCGAAGGCGGATCCTGCGTACAAGCAGGGCTGCCTCGAGAAGGATCAGGCGTGCAGCGGCGACGTTATCGAGCAGGTCAAGCTACTCGGCAAGCACATGGAAGAGAACCAGTCGAACGAGCGCGTGCTCGCGTTCTTGAAGGTCGAGGGCCAGCAGAAGGGTGCCGAGCTCGCGAAGCTCACCCAGGAGGCCGGCGTCACGCAGTGCGAGCTGGCCGACATCTACCAAGCGCCTGCTCAGTGAGGGACTTCGTCCTCCCATTTGCGCGAGAGTTTGAACAGGCCGATGAAAACGCCCGAGCCCAGCGCGAGGAATGTGAACAGCGCGAAGATGCTCGCGAACGATGCGTCACTCATCATCGTCTTGACGAGTAGACCGGCCGACGCGAGCACGAACAGGAACACGAGAGCGAATACCGCCGCCATGCGGAGGGGTATTGCGCGCGGCGTGCCGAGCTAATCGGCGTAGGGCCGGGCGAAACCGCGCATACGCTGCGCAACGCAGCTGGTGCACGAAGGCGGTGCGCAGTTTTTCAAGATCATGTGCTGCGGCAGACGGTCGCAGCTCATTCCGAAGATCCGTGCGGTGAATTGTCGCGTTCTGTTCGGAGGCAACATGCCGCAGCAAATCCGTCGACGAGACGTGCGATCACACGCATCGCATGCGTCGGGACGGTCTCTAGATCGTGCCCGTGCAACCTTGCGAAGTACTTACGACTCGTGGTGAAAGCCGCTGCAGGGAAACCATGTCGAGATTCATCTTCCCGGAATGGACCGAGACCCTAAAGAAATGGGTCAACTTGTTGGTCCTCGGCGCTCCTGTCTACCTCGTCGCATTGATCGCGTACGGCGTGACTCCGGAGGCGTTGAGGATCGGCTACCAGCCGGATCAGCCGGTGCCCTATTCACACGCGCTCCACGCGGGTGAGCTCGGCATCGACTGCCGGTATTGCCACTCGGTGGTGGAGCGTGGCCCCAAGGCGGCCATCCCGCCCGCCGCGGTGTGCATGAACTGCCACTCGACGGTGAGGAAGGACTCGGACGTCCTGCTGCCAATTCGCCAGGCGTTCGCCGAGAACGAGCCGGTGCATTGGACGCGCGTCACCGACCTTCCCGACTACGTCTACTTCAACCACCAGGCGCACGTGAACGCCGCCGTCGGTTGCGAGTCGTGTCACGGCCGCATCGATCAGATGGTCAAGGTCTACCAGGCCAAGCCGCTGACGATGGAGTGGTGCCTCGCGTGCCACAAGAATCCGACGCCGAATCTGCGCAAGCCCGAGAACGTCACGAAGATGGGCTACGACGATCCGAAGTCGATGCCGCACCGCACACCAAACGAGGGGCAGGACGTCAAACGACAGAACGACGTCAACCCGCCCATTAACTGCTCGACCTGTCACCGCTGAGGAGCCGAGCAACCATGTCAGCCAAAGAACACGACCACGATCACCATCACGCGCACGAGCACGACCACGCTCACCCGCACACGCATGACGATCAGCCGCAGGCTCCGCTGCCGGCGACGCCGACGCACGGCTACTGGAAGTCGATCCGCGAGCTCGAAGGCAAGGCGGACTGGCAGCTCGAGCCGAGCACGCGCGAATTCGCGCCCGGCGCCGACGAGCCGCCGCCGATCGACCCGATGTCGCGCCGCAACTTCTTCCATCTGATGGGCGCCAGCATGGGCATGGCCGGCCTCGCGGTCGGCGCGGGCTGCCGTCGCTACGAGAAGGAAGAGATCGTTCCGCTCGCTCGCCGTCCCGAGAACCAGACGCCCGGCACGACGCTCGAGTTTGCGACGACGTACGACCTCGCCGGCGCAGCACACGCGCTCGTCGCGACGTCGTTCGAGGGTCGCCCGATCCACATCGACGGCAACCCCGATCATCCGTTCGCGAGCGGTGCCATCGTCCCCGGTACGAAGAAGCACGCCGGCGCGCACACGTTCGCGCAGGCGAGCATCCTCAACCTCTACGATCCGGACCGCTCGACGACGCCGCTCAACAAGGGCAACGGCGCGTCGATGGAATCGTTCCAGGTCGCGCTCGGCGAGCTCAAGAAGGCGATTGCCGCCGGCGGCGCCCGCGTGCTCAGCGAAGCTTCGTCGTCGCCGACGCTGCAGGCGCTGAAGAACCGGCTCGTGCAAGGCGGCGTGCAGTGGCACGAGTACGAGCCACTGTCGTGGGACAACGAGCGCGCTGGTACGAAGGCCGCGTTTGGTCGCCCCGTGCGCCCGCTCGCGAAGCTCGACAAGTGCGAGACGATCGTCACGATCGATTGCGACATCTTCGTCGAGCACCCGGCCTCGATGCGCTACAGCCGCGACTTCGCGCTGTCGCGTCGCAAGGACGGCTCGCTCGGCCCGGGCAAGATGAACCGCCTGTGGGCCGCTGAGAGCGTGATGTCGAACACCGGTGCGATGGCGGATCACCGCCTCGGCATGCGGTCCGAGCTCGGCCTGCCGTTCGCGATGGCGCTCGATGCGTCGTTGTCGGGCACCGGCCTGCCGAACAGCGAGTTCCTCAAGGAGAGCAAGGTCGCGCAGTTCATCTCGGTGCTCACCGAGGAGCTGAAGGCGAACACCGGCCGCGCGGTGGTCATCGCGGGTCGCCGTCAGCCGGCTGAAGTCCACGCGCTGGTCGCCAAGATCAACGCGACGATCGGCGCACCGGGCGCGACGCTCGATTACCTCGAGGATCCGGAACCGGGTCGTCCGTCGCACCTGCAGTCGATCACGGCGCTCGTCCAAGATATGGCGGCCGGCCGCGTGCCGACGCTGATCATCCTCGGTGGCAACCCCGTCTACGACGCACCCGCCGATCTCGACTTCGCGACCGCGCTCAGCAAGGTGACGAGCTCCGTCCACCTCAGCGAGTACGCCGACGAGACGTCACAGAAGGTCTCGTGGCACGTGCCGAAGGCACACTTCCTCGAGGCGTGGGGCGACGCGCGCACGTGGGACGGCACCGTCTCGATCGCGCAGCCGCTGATCGCACCGATCTTCGGCGCTTGGTCGTCGATCGAGCTGATCTCGCGTCTGCTCGGCGACGAGGTCTCCGGTGAGGCGCTCGTCAAAGGCACGCTCGGTACGCTCGGCGCCACGAACTGGCGGCAGCACGTGCACGACGGCTTCATCGCGAACACCGCGTTGCCGCCCGCGCAGGTGTCGGTGGCAGCGATGCCGCCGTTCAACTTGACGCCGAGCCAGCAGGCCGGCAGCAAGCGCAAGAACGGCGAGCTCGAGGTCGTCTACCACTTCTCGAGCCACACCTACGACGGGCGGTTCTCGAATAACCCCTGGCTGTGGGAGACGCCTGACTTCCTCACGAAGATCTGCTGGGACAACTAC
>DASUFX010000242.1:0-3629 GCA_036274355.1 Kofleriaceae bacterium
GGATCGAGCCCCCGGTGCCGGGGTTACTCGACGAGCGCACGCGGCGAGAAGCGAAGGCGCGGCTTGCGGCCGCGGTTGCTCACGCGAGCCGCGCGAACGCGGCGATCGAGCGCGCGCAGGTTGCTCGCGATGCCGCAACGCGCGAGGCGAAGCGCGCGCAGACTCTGTTCGAACGTGAAGCGATCACCGCTGCAGAGCGCGACCAGGCCGCGGACACCGAGCAGCTCGCGCTCCGCGACCTCGCGGCCGCACAGACCGAGCGCGCGAGCGCGGTGGCGGAAGCAGATGCGATCCGAGCCCAGCTCGGCGAAGCGAGTCCGCAAGACAAACAACGTATCGTCACGGTGACCGCACCGATCAGCGGACGCGTGCTGCGCGTCGTGCGCGACAGCGGCGGTCCCGTCGCTACCGGCGCACCGCTCGTCGAGCTCGGCGATACGCAGTCGCTCGAGGTCGTTGTCGACGTGTTGTCGAGCGATGCAGCCCGCATCCATCCCGGCATGCCGGTCGCGATCGAAGCCTGGGGCGGCGACAAGAACCTCAGCGGCACCGTCGCCGAGATCGAACCCTCGGCGTTCACGCGAATCTCCGCGCTCGGTGTCGAAGAGCAGCGGGTCAAGGTGATCGTCGGTCTCAGCGAGCCACCGCCGACGCTCGGCGACGGCTTCCGCGTCGAAGCGCGGATCTTCACGTGGCAGGGTACGAATGTGTTGACGATCCCGACCAGCGCAGTGTTTCGCGATCACGGCAGGTGGGCCGTCTACGCCGTCGAGGGCGGCAAGGCGCGCCTACGCCGGATCGAGCTCGGTCACCGTGGCCGGCTCGATGTCGAGGTGGTGTCGGGCATCACCGCAGGGGAAGCGGTCGTGCTGCATCCGAGCGATCGGATCCGCGACGGCGTGAAGCTCACCCGCTACGCGCACGAGACGCCGTGAGCTCCCGGCTCGTGCGAAGCTCGCCCGATGCTACGGATGTTGTTTGTCGCGTGCACTCTTCTCGCGTTTGCTTGCTCCGATTCGAAACCAGCGAAGAAGAAGAAGGAGAAGCCGACGGACGTCGCGCTCACCGCGGGGCCGGTGCCGGTCACGCTCGCAAAGCTCGACGCCAAGCGACTGCGACCGATCACGAGCATCAAGGAGTTCGTGATCATCGATCCGAAGGGCGCGCTCAGCGTCGGTGCCCCGAAGGCCGGTGCGCCGCCGTGGGTCGGCGAACCCGCTGACCGCTGGCACGACCGTACGGGCTTCCTCGAGTACGACCTCGACTCGTTTGGCACGCTGTCACGCGACTCGTCTGCAACCGCGCTGATCCTCGCCGATGCGACGACGCCAGCGCGGCTCACGCTCACGAGCGGTATCCAGGCGTATGGCTACAAGCCCGTCGCGCTCGCTGCCGGCGCAGCGAATACCGCTGTGCTTTATCAATTCGGCGGTGAACCATGGGCCGACTGGGACAAGCGCGCCGACCTCACGCTACGTACCGATCAGCTCGACAAACTCGCGGGCCAGAAACCGCACACGGTACTGCTGCAGTTTACCGACGCGACGACGACCGGCGAGCTACTCGAAGCGCTCACCGCGGTCGCCGAGACCGGCGCCGAGCAAGTGCGCCTGCATCGCATGATGGGCTGGGGTGCGATCGCACCCGCCGACATCGTGTGGGTGCGAAACGCCGTCGCCGACGATGACATCATCACCGAAGGCGAGCCAGCCACGGTCACCATCGCGGAAGCCAAGGTCGACGGCAAGGTCAAAGCGGAGTCGGTCGGCACCGCAATGTCGAGCGCGTCGCCGCGCTTCCGCTACTGCTACGAGAAGAGCGGTGCAAAGAAGCCCGGCAAGCTCGAGCTGTCGTTCGATGTCGCGCAAGATGGCTCGGTCGCGAACGCTGCAGCGAAAGGAATCAACGCGGCGATCGAGAGCTGCGTCGCAGGTGCGATCTTCGACAGCCACGTGCCGACCGACGGCGTCGAGGGCCCAGCGCACGCCACCGTTCCGATCGGTTTCGGCCACGGCGAGGAAAAAGCTGCCGCCGCAGCAGCAGCGGCCGCCAAGAACAAGGTGAGCGGTTGGTGGTGCTGGATCCATCAAGACGGCAGCGTCGGGATGTGCGCGCGCGAGCAGGACCAGTGCGAGGCGCAACTTTACGGTTTCAACCAGACGGCCGAGAGCCTCCACGACGTCGCGTCGACGAACGAGTGCAAGCAGCAGAAGACGGCATGGGAGACCGAAAGCTCGCGGCCGCTACCGACGCAGGCGATGTGCAAGGCGGCGCGCGACAAAGGCGAGACCTGCCGCCCGCTCAAATGACGCCGCTGATTCGTGCTCGGAACGCTTGAGGCGGTGTCCCCGCGCGCTTCTAATGCGGGACCTAGGAGGATTCCGATGGCGGAGAAGGCTGAGAACGGCGTGAACGAGGAGATTCTTACCAACCAGGAGTCGGTGCTCGCGAACCAGGCGCGCATCATGGCGTACGCCGAGCGCGTCGAGCAGCTGATCGCGAATCAGAAGACCATGCTGGCGAACCAGAAAGCGATTCTGGCGAACCAGAAGGCGATCCAGGCGAACCAGAAGAAGCTCGACGCGATCGCCGCGAACCAGAAGAAGCTCGACACGATTCTCGGCAACCAGAAGGCCGTCCTCGGGAACCAGAAGACGATCGCCGGCAACCAGAAGAAGCTCGACGCCGTCCTGGCGAACCAGAAGACGATCGCCGGCAACCAGAAAAAGCTCGACGCCGTCCTCGCAAACCAGAAGCGAATCCTGGCGAAGAAGTAACGATTCGCGGCCGCCGGGGCCGTCACGCAGCTTGGCCCCTCGTCGAGGAAGATCGCGCCGTTTGGCGTGGATCCCCGGTATGATGGTCGGGTGTCGATCGGGGAGCTGTCTCGGGTACGGCGGGATCCGTCTGCAGAAGACGTCTCGCTGTTCAACGAGATCGAGCGCCAGCTGATGATCCGGCGCTGGTGCATCGTCGCACCCGCGCTGATGATCGCGGCGTTTTTGTCCGAAGCCGCGGCCTACCTCTCGCCGGAATTTCCCAAGTCGACCGTGATGACGGCGTCGGTCATCACGCTGTTCGGCTCGCTGTGGCTGTATGCGCGACGCAAGCCGAGCCGCCGTGGCGCCATGATGATCTGGATCATCGCGGGCTGGTCGAGCGCGGCCTACGTCGCAACCGCGTGTGTCGACAGCGGCCGGTTTCACTCGCTGCACGTGCTCGGCATCGCAACGATCGTCGCGCTGACGCCGGCTGCGCTGTCGTTCACGCTCGTCGAATCGATCGTGTCACTCGGCGGCGCTGTCATCGTGTGGGTCGCGGTTTGCCTCGGCTGGAAAGCTGACCCGAATGGCGTCGACCTCGGCGGCCTCGCCACGTCGTCGATGTATCTCTCGTTCATCTCGGGCGCGACCGTACTCTCGCTCGCGTGGGCGCGACGGTTGCGCCTGCGCGAGTTCGTCGCGCGCCGCCAGATCGAAGAGATGCACCGCTTCGCGGTCGAAGAAGTGCTGCTGCGCCACTTGCCGCCGAAGTACGTCGCCGACGTGCTCGCCGGCACGCGCGCACTCGACGCGCCACCCGAGCGCCGGGTCGTCACCGTGATCTTCGCCGACATCGTGTCGTTCACG
>DASUFX010000243.1:0-12595 GCA_036274355.1 Kofleriaceae bacterium
CATCCTCGCGTCGGTCTGCGCGGCCAAGCTCGGGGACGTCAAGCAAGCCATCTCCACCGCCGAGACTGCGGTCACGTACGCCGAGGACGAATGGCAGGGCACGTCGGTGCCGAGCGCGCGCCAGGCCGCCGGCTTCGAGGCACTGCTGCTCTATCGCCACATCCTCGCGCTCGACGTCAAGCTACCCGAGCGCGAGCGCGTCGCCGCAGCGTTCGCCGCCATGGAAAAGGCGCGCGGCCGCGCGTACATCGATGCCGCCGTGCGCGGTGGCGCCAACCTGTGGTCGACGTCGGTCGAAGTGCCGCCGCTGCTCGCGCGCGACAAGAAGGAGATCGAGGCGCATGTCGCCGACCTCGACAAACAGATCTTCGCCGGCAAAGACGACGCGACGCAGATCGAACGCCGGCGCGACGCACTGTGGGCGCTCGACGACGTCAAAGCGGCGATCGCGTACCGCAATCCGTTGATCACGCGGCTCTCGATGCCGCGTCCCGCGACGCTCGACCGCGCGCGCGACCTGCTCGACGACAAATCGATGTTGGTCGCGTTCTTGATGACGAATGACCAGGCGGTCGCGATCGCCGTCACGAAGACCGACGCGCGCCTCTACGTGATCGAGGGCGGCCCCTCTGCGCTCGCGGCGCAGGTCGGCGTGCTTCGCGACGAAGCGATCGGCGATCCGCACGCGAGCATGGAGCTCGTGCACACGAAGGCGCACGAGCTGTACGTGAAGCTGCTCGCGCCGGTCGACGATCTGGTCAAGACGCACGAGCGGCTCATCGTGCTGCCGCACGGCGCACTGTCGACGCTGCCGCTCGAAGCGCTCGTCGACAACAACGGCCAATTCCTCGTCGAGAATCACGTCGTGACCTACAGCCAATCGGCAACACTCGCGCTCGAAGACATGCGCGCGAAGGCGAAGTCACCGAAGCGCGAGCTCGTCGCTCTCGGCGATCCGGTCTACGACTGGGCATCCTTCAAGGCAGGCAAACCCGAAGGCCTCCCGGCTGCCGCGGCGCGCGGCATGAAACGCTACAGCGACGCGAAGTCGCGTGGCACGCGGCGCGGACTCGAGCGCTTGCCCGGCACGGCGGCCGAGGTCAAAGCGATCGCCGCGATGTTCGGCCGCGACGCGAAGCTGTACATGCGCGACGAGGCCAGCGAGGAGAACGTCAAGTCCGGCATCCTCGGCAACTCGCGCATCATCCACATCGCGAGTCACGGCCTGTTCGAGACCGATTACCAAGCACTCGCGCTGTCGATGCGCCCCGACGCGAAGGACGATGGCTTCCTGCTGCAGAGCGAGATCGCCGAGCTCAAGCTCGACGCCGAGCTCGTCGTGCTGAGCGCATGCGAAACCGGCCGCGCGAACGAGGTGCTCGCCGAGCCGGTCTCGGGCTTCGTGCTCGCGCTACGCACGGCAGGCGCGCGCCGGATGCTCGCGAGCCTCTGGCCGGTCGATGACACCGCGACGATGGAGCTGATGAAGGCGTTCTACGCGCCGATCGTGAAGTCCGGAGCGACCTACGCCTCGGCGCTCACAGACGCGAAGCGCAAACTTGTCGCGACCGACAAATGGAAGCATCCGTTCTTCTGGGCGCCGTTCGTTCTGGTCGGGAACTGAAACCGCCCAGACCCCTTTTCTACGAGCGCTGGTTAATCGGCTCCCATGTTCGAAACGTGCGCAACGTGCCTTACCAAGTGCGCACCAAACAAATCTCCGTCGAGAACCTGCAACGTGGAGGTACCGGCGCCATGACTCTCCATGACTGGGGCAGCAGCTCCCAGGGCTGGTGTCCACGGTCCCGTGTGTAATCGGCTTGTTATCGGCGGCATCGCATTTGCTCATTGTTGCGCAATATGCGCAGCCTCCTCGTCGCCCTTCCGCTCCTCGCAGTCGCATGCATCGGTCAGATCAGTGACCCGACGGATGACGGTACAGGCTCGGGGTCAGGCTCGGGTTCAGGCTCGGGCTCAGGCTCGGGCTCGGATGAGCTTCCGCAGGCGCGCGTGAGCGGCAGCTTCGACAAGTCGACGCTGGCCACCGAGCTGGCGAAGACTGAACAGCTGGTCCTCTCGATCACGAGCGAGAACGGTTTCGCGGGTGACGTCACGCTCGGCGCTCGCCTCGTCGACGCCGCCGACGCGCCGCTCGATGGCGTGACGGTGACCGGGCCGACGAACATCACGATCGCCGCAGGCGCGACCGAGATGGCGACGTTCGAGCTCAAGGTTCCGATGAACGCGCTCGGCGCGAAGTTCGATGGCGCGCTGAAGGTCGACCTGATGAGCACGGGCGCGACGGCGACGGTGTCGTCGGCGGTGACGATCGACGCGGTCTACACGCTCGATTACCTCGCGGACACGGGCGTCACGGCTGGGAAGCATACGAACGCCGGCAACCTGCCGAATCTCGCGGTCAAGCGCGGCGCCATCCTGCGCTTCAAGAACGATGACCTCATCAACCACGCGATCCACGGCGATGGTGTGTTCACGAACTATCACGAGAACACGGTCAGCGGCGGCGCCCCGGGTCGCACCTATGAAATCAACACGACCGGCATCATGCCCGGCTCGGGCAAGATCGGCTGCCACGATCACGGCACCGCGACGTACTCGACGTACACGATCCAGTAGTCACTGCACGCTGTAGAGCAGCGCGCGGCCCTGGCCCGAGCACGCGATGCGGCCCGCGTCGAGCAGCGTGCGCGTCGCGCGATTGAGCGCGGTGCGACTGATGCCGAGCCGCTGCTCCAGCTCGCGCGCAGTGAGCGGCGATTCCTCATCGAGTAGCGCGACGACGCGCTCGATCAGCGGCGGCTGCTCGGTCTCGGGTTCACCGAGGCTCGTCGGCGGTTCGAGCACGACGACCTCGATGTCCTCGGCGATCGACACGATGCCGTCGCGCACCAGCACCGCGCGCCCCATGCCCTTGTGATGCGCATCGAGCCACGCGCGTAAACGATGCAACGTGACATGCGCCTTGTTCTCGTGGATCAGCGGCTGATACGGCACGCGCCACACGGTCTCGAATAGAGTCGCGAGCGGGATCGTGAGCTCGTCGGCAGCGACGATCGTCTCGAGCATGCGCGCGACGATCGGATGGTCGTCGAGCGAGTACGGGCCGCGGCCGCGCAGCCACACGCGTTGCTGCACGCGATCCCAGTAGACGTCCGCCGCGATCGATTCGGCGGGCGGAAACAGCACGTGCGCGAACGTCGTCGGCCGGCGAGCAAAACGGGTGCGCTCGGTGAACACGGCATCGCGTACCGAACGCAGGCCGCGTGCCGCGAGGCGCTCGAGCAGCTGGTAGCGTTCGCGATAGAACGGCACCGAGACGCGATGCACGATGCGACGATACTCGGCGAGCGCACGTGCGAATCGCGGCCGCGCAGCCGACAGCGCGACGAACGACGCCGCCATGCACGAATGAAACGCGATGTCCGCGGTCGTGAAGAACGTCAGCGCGCGACGCGCTGCTTTCTCCGATTCGTCCCAGCGACCGGCGATCAGCTCGATCTCGGCGCGGGCGAGATCGTGACCAGCATCGAGCGGCTTGTACTCGTCGGTCGGTACTCCCCACCGCTTCATCATCGCGCGCGCTGCCGCCAGGTCAGCGTTGTGTGCGAACGCGCATGGCAGCGTGACCTCGACGGCAACGCGCTGCATGCCGAGCTCGTGCTCGACGCACAACGCGTGCGCAGCGCGAAGTGCCTGGAGCTCGCGTGGATACTGGCACGCGTGCATCGCGATCTCGGCTTCCGCCTTGAGCACGTGATGCAGCCACTCGGGATCGCCCGCCGCATGGCGCTTCCACATCGCGAGCACGCGCTCGGCATCGCGCGAGCCGGTCAGGCCGAGTGCCCAGCCGATGAACATGAGCACGTGCGCGAGATCGCGACGCGTTGCAAACCAGCGATGCGCGCGTGCGTGCGTGAGTGCGGCGTGCGGCTCGCCGGCGAGCACGAGATGGATGACGGCGAGCGCCGCGGCCGGTGCATCGCGAACATCGGCAAACCGCGCGGCGGCTTGCGGTGGCGCCGTGCGCACGACGAAGTGTGTCTCCGCGAGGCGCAGCTCGCGATTCTGCGGATCCCCACGACGCCAGCGCTGCAGCACTGCACGTCCGCGCGGCCCGAAGCCGAGGCTCCACCACAGGACGGCGTGCTTGGTCAGTCGCTCGCGATGCACGCGCGTCGGTCGCGCGCGACGCTCGAGCTCGGCGAACACGGCTTGCGCGAGCAGCGGCGCATCTGGACTGGTCGGATCGGCGATCACGCGATCGAACAGCTGACCGAGTGACGCACGCATGGTCATAGCAAACCGCTGCACGCGCATGTCGGCAAGTAACGCCCGCCGTCAGAGCCTCACACGCGCGTGCCGTCAGAACCTCACACGCGAGTAAGGTCAAGAAAGAGCGCGTAACGGGAGCTCGTGCGCCCGCGCGTCCATCATCTCCTCGTCGGGAAGGAGTGCGAGATGCGAGTCGTTCTGTACGCAGCCATCACCGTCGGAGTCCTGCAGGGTTGTGTCGATGACAACCTCTCGGTGTCTACCCAGGGTGTCATTCATGGATCGCTCACGCCGGCCGGCAAGTACCCCGCGACCGGTGCACTAATCGCGCAGGTGAACGGTCAGCGCGTCGTGTTCTGTACCGGCACGCTGATCGCGCCCGACGCGGTCGCGACCGCGGCTCACTGCATGATTCCACCGCCCGGCATCGGCGACTTCACGCCGTACTTCACGCTCGCGCTCAACGCGAACACCGCGCCGGCATCGCAGCTCGTGCAAGGACGCGAGAAGCATTATCACCCGCAGTACAACCAGAACGTCGAGGCGCCGGGAACGCTCGCGCATACCTACGACGTCGGCATCGTGCTGCTCACGGCGCCTGTCCCGAACGCGCAGATCGCATATCTGCCGACGCCCGCCGAAGCCGCAACGATGATGCAGGGCATGCCGCTCGAGATCACGGGCTACGGCTTGACCATCGCGTCCGATGACAACAGCGCGGGCGTGAAGTACGACGCGACGACCACGCTGTCCGCGGTCGGTCAGTACGAAATCGGTGTCGGCGTTGCGGGCGGTCCACAGAATTGCCACGGCGATTCCGGCGGGCCGGCGTACATGCACGTCGGCAACGGGCTGCGCATGGTCGGCCTGGTGTCGCGCGGCAACACCGGCGGCGAGGACACGTGCGATCGCGGCGGCATCGATACGCGCGCCGACGCCTATCGCAGTTGGTTCGGCATGTACACGACGCTCGCAGATCCGCCGGCCGATCCGGGACCCGGCGAAGGCTCGGGCTCGGGCTCGGGGTCGGGGTCGGGCGAAGGCTCCGGGTCCGGGTCGGGATCGGGCGACGACGGCACGCAAGAAAACGGCTCGACCTATGGTGGTTGCTCCGCGGGCGGCGCCGCCGGCGACTTCGGCACGCTCGCACTCATCGCGCTTGCCGTGATGTCGTTGTGTATGCGCGCGCGGCTGTGGCGTCTGGTCTAGAGGTAGGTCTCGCGTTCTGAACCGTTCCTCGCGCGTAAGAATCGTGCGCTGCTCTACAGACCTGACATTCGTAAGTCCGCGTTACCCGACGAATACCTGCGGAAAATTCGACGACAGTGCACAATTACGTTCGAGGGATCGATGGAGGAACGGCTCATTACCGGCCCGCCCACGCGCGACAGCGTGGAGCGCCTCGATCTATTCACGCTCCGCCTCGTTACGTATGCCCCCGGCGAATCAGCTCAACGCTGGATCACAGAAGAGCTGAATTCGTTGCCGTGCGTGCCGTACTTCGCGGCCTCGCTGCGCGCCGCGTTCGAAGCGCTCGCCGAGGAATTCCGGCGCCGCGTCATCATCGTGGACTACGACGCGCTGTCGAAAGATGAGCTCGTCGAGCTCCGCATGCTTCGCAGCCGTAACACCAGCGGCACGTTCATCGCGCTCGGCAACGTGAGAGAACATCTGCGCGCGCCACTTCGCGTGACTCACGTGCTGCCGCGACCGTTCGGCAGCGAAGTGCTGCGCAACATCGTCGACGAGCTCGAACGCCAACGCGACACGCAAGAGCTGCTGCGACTGCCGCGCTTCTGAGCGGACGACCTCTGGGATCGCATCGCCCGGTAACCGTCATGCCATGTCGGCCATCGCCGCCTTCTTGGCTTGCATGAACTGCGAATCGAGCTCCTCTGCGCGGTCGCCGGTGATGACATCCATCGCCGCCGGAAAGATCTCGGATTCCTCTTCGTTCACGTGCGCGGTGACGAGCTTGACGAGCGTGTCGAATTGCTCGCCCCACGCTGCGCTGTCGATGTCTTCCTCGTCGAGGGTCTGGATCTGTGATTCGAGCGTCGCCGCATCCGCATCATGCCGCTCGGCGAAGTGACGCGTTTCCTCGAATTGACGAAGCACCGGAAAGACGACGCGTAGCTCGCCGCGCTCGTGCGAGAGCAGCTCGCGCCGGATCTGTGGCCATAGCTCTGTGCGCTTGTCGGTGTTCTTCTGGACGCGACGGAGCAACCCGGACACCTCACCGTGTTGCTCCATCAGCGTCTTGAACACGCCCTTGATTCCCTTCACGGTTGCTTTGACGGCCTTCGCCTTCTCCATCCCCTTCGAAATGATCTTGTCGGTACGACTGGGCATCTTCTTATTCTCCTTCTGCCCATGTCGGATGCATCGCGCATACCCGGGGCGCGTGCAGGTATCCGTCCTGCAATGGAACTAGCTCGTCTGGCGCGTCTGTTGATCAGGAGGCATGGTGCACGTCGACCAGGAATTTGAGGAGAGTGAGCGAAATCCACTTGCCGACGCGATCGAACGTCGCGCGACGGAGATCGTCGAGCGCTGGCTCGAGCAAGTCAGCAGAGATGCCGCAGCTGTACATGTTCCGCTCACGGACCTGCAGGATGGCATCCGGCACTATTTGGAACGTTTGGCCGCGCTCCTTCGTAGTGAGTACTCGATTGCTACCGTGGCAGCGTCGGCGTGGAGCGATATCGCGCGCGAACACGCACTGACGCGAGTCCGCCTGGGATTTGATGTCACAGAGCTCGTCCGCGAGATCGTTACGCTGCGCACGCTGACCGCTCAGATACTTCGCGACGAAGGTTTGCTGAACAAAGCAGCAATCGAGCTCCTGACAAGCCTCATCGACACGGCAATGGAAGCGTCCGTTCAGAGCTATGTCGATTACCGCGACTACGAAGCGCGACGAGTCGAGGCGGAGCACATTGGCTTCCTCACGCACGAGCTCAAGAATCCGATCGGTGTGGTGATGATGGCGAAGGACCAGCTTTGCGAAACAGCGACGTCGCCAGAGCAACGCAAGCTCTGCGACCTGATGGATCGCAGTCTCGGTCGGCTCCGAACCATCATCGACGAAGTCCTGACGGCGGAACGTCTTCAAGCAGGTGCGATGGAAGCCCATCTGGTCGACTTGACGCTCGAGGACCTATTCGCGGATTGGCTCGGGGCACTCAAACGTCGAGCCGAAGCCAAGCACCTCGCGCTGGACCTACGGTTCGATCCAGCCGTCGAGATCCGCGCCGATCCGAACCTCACGCGGTTAGCTGTCGAGAACCTGCTCGACAACGCGATCAAGTACTCCGATGAAGGAACCGTGAGCCTCGAGGTCGACGACAAGCCCGACGAAGTCCTATTTCATGTCCGCGACCAATGTGGCGGCCTGACGCCGCAGCAGCTCGCGGTCATCTTCGAACCGTTCAAGCGTGCGCACGAGACGAAGCCAGGCACCGGCCTTGGTCTGTCGATCACGCGCAGCGCAGTCGAAGTGCATGGCGGCGCGATTCATGTCGAGTCATCGGGGATGGGCTGTCATTTTTGGTTCTCGTTGCCCAAGCGACATCATTGACGGAAGCCCGACGCAACCCGGCACGGCCGCTGCAACGCTCTACGTCCGAGAAAGGAGGCACGTCGTGAACTGGGATCAAGTCGAAGGAAAATGGAAAGAGCTGAAGGGTCGCGTCCGCGAGAAGTTTGGAAAGTTAACGGACGATGACCTCGAGGCGATCGCTGGGAAGAAGGATCAGCTCGTGGGCCGGCTCCAGCAGCGCTACGGCTACAACAAAGAGCAAGCCGAGCGAGAAGCCGACGACGCGATGCGTAGCTTCTGACCGGATCACCAATCCGAGCGGAGCTTTTTGTAGTCGAACAGGCGCTCGAGATAGCTTGTCTCCAAGCCCTCGGGCGCGCGTTCGACGACCAGCGGCGCCGTACTCGGTGTCGCGGGCGGTTGGGCGGCGCGAGCCGGTAACCGCATCGGTGCCGCCTGCGTCTCGGGCGTTTCCGGCTGGCCAGCGAGACGCGCGTGCACGGTCAGGTGCGCACGCTGCTTTGACGTCCGCGACAACGCCTTCGTGATGATGCGGCTCTCGCGAACCTGTAGCGGCCACGACTCGATCTGCCGCGCGAGGTCTTCGGGAAACTCGGTGCGCACTTCGTCGTGACACGCTGCGCACACATAGGTGTGGGGATTGGAGCGGGTCAGCGCCGGGTGTGCGCCCGGGCGATCGAGCAAGCATCGCATGCAGGTGCGCGCCGGCAGCGACGCAAACGTCGCCGGTTTCGGTGCGAGATGCGCGTCGAGCACCGCGCGACGTCGTTCGGCCTTTGCGGCGAGCGCGGCGAGAACCTGATGACGCATCCCCTCGGACTCGGCCTCCGCCTCGCGATACGCGGTCGTGAACTGGTCCTCGATGAAATGAAGCACGCGCGTGGTCAACGTCGTTCCGCGCAGCTGCGCGAGCCGGCCTTCGAGCTTCATCAGCGTATTCGCGCCACGCCAACCTCGGGGCGGATTGCGATGCTCGAGCCGCGCGAGCGCCATCACCTGCGCGAATGACTCCTGATGATCGGACTTGAACTGCCGCAGCAGGAGCGCGAACTCGGGGTCCTTGACCTGAGCGAGGCCGCCGTCGAGCGACGCGATTGCAGCCAGATGGCGTGCAGCAAAATTCTTCATGGCGCCCTCCACCACGCATCGCGACGGCCATCGGTCTTCTCGACGCGAACGGCGGCGTGTTTCTGGATCGGTTGCTTGGAAGCGGGGTCGGATAGCGCGGGCATCACGCTGTTGGGTGACGTCTCCGGATCGCCGAAGTGAAACGGCACGAAGATCACGCCGCGCGGCGTGTTGTCCCCGATCTTCGCCGGCGCGACGAGCGTCCCGCGTCTCGACACGATGCGCACGACCTCGCCGTCCTCGATGTGAAGCCCGGCGGCATCCTCCTCGTGCATTCCGACATACACGCGCGGCGCGGCGTCGACGAGCTCTGCGACCTTGCCGGTCTTCGTGCGCGTGTGCCAGTGGTACGCCAACCGACCGCTCACCGCGATCATCGGATACTCGACGTTCACCTCGTCACCCGGCGGATGATACGCCTCGCTGATCAGTCGCGCCCGATCACGCGGCGGCACCACCTTCTCGTACTCGTGCTTCGAGTGGTCGTGACCGGTTTCGAGATCCTTGAGATAGCTCTCGGCACGCTCGGGTGAGGTCGGGAAGCGCGCATCGAGATAGAGCCGCGTCGTGCCATTCGGGCGATCGCTGTTGCACGGCCACTGCACGCCGCCGCGTTCGACCAGCATCTCGTACGTCATGCCGGAGTAATCGGGAATCGTGCCTTTCGAGCACGCTTTCCACTCCTCGAATGCCTCGCGTGGCTCGGTGTAACCGATCAGCGGGCGCCCCGAGCGATCGACCAGCTGCATGCGCCTGGCCAAGTCGACGAGGATGTCGAAGTCGGAGCGCGCGAGCCCGGGCGGCTCGACGACCTTCTGGACGAGGTTGCAGCGACGCTCTGCATTCGTCATGCAGCCCGTCTTTTCGCCCCACATCGCGGTCGGCAGATATACATCCGCGAGCGTCACGGTCTCGGTATCCGCGAACGGATCCATCACGACCAGAAACACGTCGCGCAAACCGCCGAGCATGCGCTCGCGATCCGGCAGGCTGGCCGCTGGATTCGTACCCATCACGAACAACACCTTCACCTGCCCCGCCACGACTTGCTCGAAGATGTCGGGCGCCGCGATCGGCTTCTGGCCGAGGATCTCGACGGGAACGTTCCAGCGCTTCGCGAGATCCGCCATGTGCACCGGGTTCGCCCAGTTGCGGTAGCCGGGATAGGAGCCGTCCGCGCCGGTCTCGCGCGTGTTCATCGAGCTTGGCTGCCCCGCGAACTGAAATGGCGCGCACCCGGGCTTGCCGACCTTCCCCATCACCAAGTGCATCGTGTTGACCGCGCACGCGGTGGCCGTTGCCTGGTTCGATTGATAGACGCCTTGCAGACAGGTGGTGACGACCCGCGGCGACGTGCCGATCCATTCCGCGGCACGCGCGAGTTGCCACGCGGGGATTCCGGTTATCGCTTCGACGTGCGTAGGCGTGTATGGCTCGATCAACGTGCGAAGCGCGGCGAATCCGACCGTGTACTCGTCGACGAAGTCGCGATCGAAATGACCGTTCTCGACCAGCCACCGCATGATGCCGTTGACGAGCGCAATGTTCGTCCCGGGTCGTGGCGCCAGGTGCAGATCGGCGGCCTTCGCCGTCGCCGTGCGCCGAGGATCGATCGTGATGATCTTCAGCGCGGGATTCGCTTCCTTCGCAGCGAGCATGCGCATCCACAGCACCGTGCTCTGCTCGGCGGCATTGTGGCCGAACAGCACGATACAGTCCGCTTGCTCGAAGTCCTCGTAGGCGCCCGGTGGACCATCGGCACCAAAGCTCTGCATGAGTGATTCGCCAACCGTCGCGGTGCACAGCCGCGTATTCGAGTCGACGTTCGGCGTGCCGATGCCGCCACGCGCGAGCTTCGACAGCGTGTAGTACTCCTCGAGCAGCAGCTGTCCGGAGTTGTAAAACGCGACTGCCGATGCGCCATGCTCGGCGATCGCGCGATTCACGTGATCGACGATGCGGTCCATTGCCTCGTCCCACGTGCTCTCGACAAGGCGATCCTGGTTGCGCATCAGCGGCGTCTTGCCGCGCGTTGGATGGTCGTTGCACTGCCACTGCCCGACCCCCTTCGGACCCAGACGACCACGACTCACCGGATGGTCGTAGCCGCGAATGCCGCACATCTTGCCGTCGCTAACCGCGACCTCGACGCCGCATCCGATCGAGCACAAGCCGCAGGTAGAACGCACCCACCGTACGTTCGAGTTTTCCGGAATCCGGCCGACCAAACGCAGTCTCATTGCGACCGCTGATGCAAACGCTGTGTACCGGGCAGACCGTGGTTTCACCCGAATGTGTAGTTGCTTCGTGACGCGCTCGCTCAGCGTGCGGCAGCGCGCGGGCAATCATCGACACAGTGTCTGGCTTGCGCCGTAATGCGACGATCGTTGCGGCGGACATCGCGAGAACCGCCGTCGGCCGCGCCATTTTCGTAAACACGTCAGACATCGATCGAAATGACCGCAAACCGCGTGCACGAGCGCATGCGCCGTTCGCTAACAGGCTCGCCCGCACGGTCCCCGCGTGAGGGCTCGAGCCCGCACGCGGACCCGAAAGTTGCGGGATGCGCGCCGCACTCCCGCGCGCTCGTGATGAGATAGAGACGCGATGCTCTACTTCATCATTGTTTACGGAACGCGAGGTATGACGTCCACGGGCGGGATGGGACGCTTCCACTGTCCCTCGTGCGGCGAGAGCGCATACAAACATCAGAAGGTTCGTCGCTGGTTCACGCTGTTCTGGATTCCGATGATCCCGCTCGATCTCGCCGGCGAGTATGTCGAGTGCGGCAAGTGCTACGGCACCTACGACCTCGCCGTCCTCTCGTACGATCCGGCGGCCGAGAAGGCGAAGTTCGAGGCCGTGTTTCACCCCGCGATCCGCCGCACGATGGTGAAGATGTGTCTCGCGGACGGCGTCGTCGATCCCGCGGAGGTCGAAGTGATCCGCGATATCTACTCGAAGCTCACGGGCGTCGAGCTTTCCGAGGACGACGTGCGCGAAGAGATCGCGGAGGCGATGACCGACCCGAAGACCGTCCAGCAGTACCTCTCGGCGGGCATCGGCATGTTCAATCTCAAGGCGAAGGAGCTGATCCTCAAGTCAGCGTTCTTCGTTGCAGCTGCCGATGGCGAGTTCCAGGAAGAGGAACAGAAGCTGATGCACAACATCGGCGCGGCGCTGCAGATGACGAAGACGCAATATCAGACCGTGATGGACGGCTTGCTCGGCAAAGACGAAGCCGCCGCCTGACCGCGTGCCGCGCTAGCTAGATCCGATCATCGCCTCGCTCGTGCTGGGAGGCGGTAGAACCACGCCTTCATGAGCTCGCTGGCGACCACGTACGCCGCCGTGATGCCGACCACGGCCAGCATCAACGACGCCGGTGGAGACATGAACCCGAGCTCTGAAGACAGCGGCACGTACGGCAATGCAAAGGCGAGTGCGGCGACGCCAATCGTGGTCCACACGAGCACCGGTGCCGGTCGGCTCTGCCAGCTCCTCCGCCGTGTGCGGACGACGAGCGCGATCACGAGCTCGGTGAACAACGACTCGACGAACCAGCCAGTCCGGAACTCGAGCGCGTTCGCGTTGAAGCCGTAGATCAGCACG